>LUZH01000026.1 GCA_001602885.1 Bacteroidales bacterium Bact_16
CCGAGCGCGACCCGGAGAAGTGCGAGCTCTTCCTCGTGGAGGGTGATTCCGCAGGCGGTACCGCCAAGCAGGGCCGCGACCGCAAGACGCAGGCCATCCTCCCGCTCCGAGGCAAGATCCTCAACGTCGAGAAGGCTTCCGGCGACCGCGCCTTCGACTCCGAGGAGATCCGCAACATCTACACCGCCCTCGGCGTGACCGTGGCGATGGAGGACGAGACCGGCGAGAAGCACATGGACCTGAGCAAGCTCCGCTACCACAAGGTGGTCATCATGACCGATGCCGATGTGGACGGTTCGCACATCGCCTGCCTGATCCTGACCTTCTTCTTCCGCTATATGTTCGACCTGATCAAGAACGGCTACGTCTATCTCGCGACCCCGCCGCTCTACCTCGTCAAGAAGGGCAAGGAAGAGGTCTACTGCTGGACCGAGGAGCAGCGCGAAGAGGCTGCGCTCCGCCTGGGCAAGGGCAGCGACAAGGGCTACACCGTGCAGCGCTACAAAGGTCTCGGTGAAATGTCCGACGTCCAGCTGTGGGAGACCACCATGGACCCGTCCCGCCGCCGTCTGCGCAAGATCACGATCGACAACGCAGCCGCCGCCGAGCGGACTTTCTCGATGCTGATGGGCGACGACGTCCCGCCCCGCCGCCAGTTCATCGAGGAGAACGCCCACTACGCCAACATCGACGCGTAAAGCTTTTGATTGAAACGAAGAATCTGAACCTGATATGTTAGACATTTTCGACAGGATTGAACGCGACAGCGGCGGCCCGATCGGCCAGTATTTCGAGCAGGGCTTCGGCTACTATATGTACCCCCGCCTCGAAGGCGAACTGGGCCCCCATATGATCTTCAACGGCACCCCGGTGCTCAACTGGAGCCTCAACAACTATCTCGGCCTGGCCAACCACCCGGAGGTCCGCAAGGCGGACGCCGAGGCGGCTGCCAAGTGGGGGCTGGCGTACCCGATGGGCGCCCGCATGATGAGCGGCCACACCCGTTATCACGAGCAGCTCGAGCAGACCTTCGCCAAGTTCGAGAAGAAGGAAGACGCTTTCCTGTACAACTTCGGCTACCAGGGCATCGTGTCCACGATCGACGCGCTCACGGCGCGCCACGACGTCATCGTCTATGACGCCGAGTGCCACGCCTGCCTGCTGGACGGCATCCGCCTGCACATCGGCGAGAAGTACAAATACCGCCACAACAACATCGCCGACTGCGAGAAGGTGCTTGCGCGCGCCTGCCAGGTGGCGGAGGAGAACGGCGGCGGCGTGCTGCTGATCACCGAAGGCGTGTTCGGCATGACCGGCGCGCTGGGCATCCTCGACCAGATCGCCGCCCTCAAGAAGAAATACAAGTTCCGCATCCTGATCGACGACGCGCACGGCTTCGGCCTGCTCGGCGAGCACGGCCGCGGTACCTCCGAGCAGCTCGGCTGCATGGACGACATCGACCTCTACATCGGCGCCTTCGCCAAGTCGATGGCCTCGATCGGCGGCTTCGTCGCCGGTCCCCACAAGATCATCAACTACCTGCGGGCCAATATGCGTTCGCAGATGTACGCCAAGTCGCTCCCGATGCCGCTCGTGATCGGCAACATGAAGCGCATGGAGATCATCGACTCTCCGGAGGGCGATGCGCTCCGCGCCAAGTGCTGGCAGATCACCCACGCCATCCAGGACGGCTTCAAGAAGGAAGGATTCGACATCGGCGAGGCCCAGGCCTGCGTGACGCCGGTCCATATCTTCGGCGGCGTGGCCCAGGCCACCAAGATGGCCAAGGACCTGCGCGAAAACTACAAGATCTTCTGCTCGATGGTCATCTACCCGGTGATCCCGAAGGGCATGATCATCTTCCGCATCGTCTCCACGGCCGCCCACACGATGGAGGACGTGGAATACACGCTCAAGGCGTTCAAGGAGATCAAGGCCAAGCTCGACGCCGGCCAGTACGACGGCGACGACATCGCCGAGATGACCATACAATAATGATCAGTCTGCAGGACAAGGTAATTATCGTGACGGGAGCCAGCTCGGGCATCGGACTGGCTTCTGCCCGTCAATTCGGCAGCGAGGGCGCGCGGGTCGTGATGGCCGCGCGTTCCCTCGACAAGCTGGAGGCGCTGGCCCCTTCGGTCGCGCCCCCGGACCGGGTCCTGTGCGTCAAATGCGATGTAACCCTTGAAGATGACTGCCGCGCCCTTGTTGAGGCCGCGGTTGCGCGTTTCGGACGTATCGACATCCTGGTCAACAACGCCGGCCTGTCGATGCGTGCGATGTTCAAGGATCTCGACCTGCAGGTGATCCACCGCCTGATGGACGTCAACTTCTGGGGCACGGTCAACTGCACCAAGTTTGCGCTTCCGTACCTGCTGGAGGCCAAAGGCTCCGTGGTGGGCGTCATCTCCATCGCCGGCTATTCCGCGCTGCCTGCGCGGACCGGCTACAGCGCCTCCAAGTACGCCATCCGCGGCTTCCTGGACACCATCCGGATCGAGCACCTCAAGGACGGTCTCAACGTCCTCGTGTTCGCCCCGGGCTACACTTCTTCCAACGTCCGCAACGCGGCCCTGACCGCCGACGGCTCCGCCCAGGGCGAGACGCCGCTGGACGAGGGCAAGCTGATGAGCGCCGAGGCCTGCGCGGAGCGCCTTTCGCGCGCCCTGCGCCGCCGCCGTTCGCAGGTCATCCTGACCACGCTCGGCCGCGCCACGGTGCTGCTCCACCGGCTGTTCCCGCGCCTGCTGGACCGTCTGACCTACAGCTACATCGCCCGCGAGGCGGGCAGTCCTTTCAAATAGCCGCCCGATGACCAGGAACTCTCTCGTCCGCATACTCGTCCCGCTCGGTATCGCATTCCTCCTGTTGGTGATGCTGATGCCGAGGAGCGCCAAGTTCGCCTACGACTACCGCAAGGGGCGCACCTGGAAATACGAGACGCTGTATGCCCAGTTCGACTTCCCGATCTACAAGACCGAGGAGCAGATGATGGCCGAGCGGGGCGAGGCCTCCACCGAGGCGATTCCGTATTACAAGTATTCCAACGAGATCGTCACGCGCAATCTCCGTGCAGCCGAGCGGCTGGACCTGGGGAGCCTGCGCGGCGCGACCGTTTCCGCGCTCCGCGCGATCTACCAGAAGGGCATCCTGGCCGACGAGACGGGCCGCAGGCACGCCGCCAGCCCGGAGGTCCTCTACATCCAGCGCGACAAGCGCGCCGTCAAGTATCCGGTCTCCGAAGTCTATCGGCTGACGGAAGCGCGCGTGCGCCTGCTCGCCGACCTTTCCGACGTCTCCGACGCCAATGTCGACTCGCTGCTCCGCGCCACCGGCGCCTACGACCTGCTGGTGCCGAACCTGCTCTTCGACGAGCAGACCACGGCCCTGGTGCACACCGAGTCGGTGACCAGCATCTCGCCCACGTCGGGCTACGTGACCGCCGGGCAGCTGATCGTGCAGGAGGAGGAAATCGTGACGGCGGAGATCGCCCAGATGCTCGATTCCTACAAGCGCGAATTCGAGGCGAACATGGGCTCCACGGGGCCGACTTTCCTGCTGGTCCTGGGCAACATCCTGATCGCCCTGGCGATCGTGGTGCTCCTGTATCTGTCCATCTATTTCAACAATCCGAAGATTTTCGAAGACTCCCGCTTCCCCTATCTGGTGGTGGTCTTCCTGCTGGGCGCCCTGGCCGCGCTGATCCTGGTCAAGGTCAATGAGAAGGCGCTCCATTTCGTGCCCTTCACGCTGGTGGCCCTGCTCCTGCAGGCCTTCATGAAGAACCGCGTCGTGGTGCCCGTCTACGTGGTGTCCCTGCTGCCGTTGCTGATTTTCAGCCACGACGGCGCCGTGCTTTTCGTGATGTTCTTCGTGGCGGGCATGGTCGCCATCCTGGCGTTCCGCTACTTCAACCGCGGGTGGAAGCAGTTCATCACGGCCCTGATCACTTTCGGGGTGCTGGCGCTGAGCTATCTGGGCTTCCGCGCCGCCGAGCTGGTCACGGGCAACGTCTGGACGGCGCTGCTGAGCCTGTTCGTGGGCTCGATGCTCACGGTGGCGGGCTATCCGCTCATCTACCTGTTCGAGCGTATCTTCAACCTGGTGTCCAATTCCCGGCTCATCGAGCTCTGCGACGTCTCCAACCCGGTGATCCGCGAGCTGGAGCAGAAAGCGCCGGGCACCTTCCAGCATTCGCTGCAGGTGATGAACATGGCGGACACCGTGGCGCGGGCCGTGGATGCCAACGCCGACCTGGTGCGCGCCGGCGCGCTCTACCACGACATCGGCAAGCTCTACAACCCGCTCTGTTTCATTGAGAACGAATCCCTCGTCTCCCGCGGAGGCGAGCACGGATACCATGAGGGGATGAACCCGGAGCAGAGTGCCCGGGAGATCATCCGTCACGTCCCCGAGGGCGTGGAGCGGGCGCACAAGCACCGCCTGCCCGAGGCCCTGATCGACTTCATCCGCAGCCACCACGGCACCACGGTCACCGGCTACTTCTACGGCCAGTACCTGCAGGCCGGCGGCGATCCCGCCCGCATCGACGAGTTCCGCTATCCGGGCATCAAGCCCGTGACCAAGGAGCAGATCATCCTGATGCTCTGCGACAGCGTCGAAGCGGCGTCCCGCACGCTCAAGGAGTTCACCCCGGAGGCCTATTCCGCCTTCGTGGAGCGCATCGTGGCCGGCAAGATGGAGGAAGGCCAGTTCGAGCACGCCGACATCTCCATCAGCGAGCTGGGCACGGTCAAGGACACGCTCAAGCAGTATCTCGCGCAGATCCACCACGAGCGTGTCGTCTATCCCGAAAGAAAGACAAAAAAGAAGAAATAAGAATTATTGTAAGTATGAAAGTAAAAGAAAAGAAAATCGATGCTCTCAACAGGGAGCTGACCATCGAAGTCGCAGCAGCCGACTACGCAGAGATTGTGAACAAGAAGCTGGCCGACCGTCGTCGTACGGCCGAATTCAAGGGCTTCCGCAAGGGTATGGTCCCCGCCTCGCTGATCAAGCGTGTTTATGGCGAGCAGGCGCTCGTCGAGTCCGTCAACCAGGTGATCGGTCAGGCACTTGACCAGCACATCACCGAGAAGAAACTCCGCATCCTGGGCGAGCCGCTCGCTTCCGCGAACCAGCCGGAGGTCGAGTGGGCGGACGGCAATGACTTCACCTTCGTGTTCGACCTGGGCCTCAGCCCGGAGGTCAACGTCGAGGTGGAAGCCGCCGACACCGTTCCTTCCTATACCGTCACCGTCACGGCCAAGGACAAGGCCCCGATGATCGAGAACCTCAAGAAATACTACGAGGAGCACAAGGAGGAGGGCCAGGAGGCCAAGTCCGACGACGACCTCGACAAGGAGGTTTCCGAGCGTCTGAAGGCTCAGTTCAAGAGCGAGGCCGACTGGCGCCTGACCCAGGATATCCGCAAGTTCTACATCGACAAGGCCGGCGTCGAGCTTCCGGAGGCTTTCCTGAAGCGCTGGCTGGTCGAGGCCAACGGCGGCAAGCTCACCGCCGAGGATGTCGAGAAGGATTTTCCGGGCTTCGCCGAGGACTTCAAGTGGCAGCTCGTCCGTGGCTCCCTGATGCAGAAGTGGGGCTTCAAGGTCGAGGAGAAGGACCTGACCGAGCAGGCCGAGGCTTTCGCCCGCTACCAGTACGCGATGTACGGCATCGGCAACGTCCCTGACGAGGTCGTGAAGGAGATGGCCGTCAATATGCTCCAGGACCAGAAGCAGGTCGAGCGTATCGTCGAGCAGGTCGAGGACCGCAAGGTGCTCGACAAGATCAAGGAGACCATCACCCTCAAGGCCACCAAGATCAGCGCCGCCAAGTTCCGCGAGCTCTAGCCCCCGCCGCTGACCCTGCACCGTTCCCGGTGTCCCCAAAACAGGGACACCAGGCACGAAAAAGGCCCAAATCATGCCCGGTGTCCCCATTTTAGGGACACCGGGCACGCTTTTGCCCGGCCCCTTCGGCCGGGCTTCTTCGTCCCTGTCCTCCCCGGCGGAAGGTGCAGGTGTCTGGCCCTGCCCGGAAACAGTCAAAAAATGGAAATGAACTTTTTGTACTGAAGAATTGCAAAAGTCTTTTTTTTTTTAGTTTCGCGGAGTTTCAAATGCTAATGGACTGACACTATGCGACAAACTTTACTTTTATTCTGCCTTTGTTCTCTTGCAATTATTTCGACGGGTTGCTGGAATATTAAGTTGAAGTGGCAGTTGCGTGAATTGATGAATAGTTCAGTCACCTTGCCGAAGAATGTCTCTTGCATCTATGACGGTTGTGTAATGTCAATGCCTGATTCACTTCGGGGGAAAAAACGCGTCATTGTTTTCGTCGATTCGACAGAATGTAGTAAGTGCCGAATATCTCAATTTGTTAGATACACGGATCTCTTCCGTCTTTCAGCGGAGACACAAGTATTCGTGCCGATCTTGCTTCTTTCAACATCTGCAACTGAGCGGCAGGGAGTAGTTGAACACTTGATTCAGATTGAGTTACCTTTCCCTGTGTATCTGGATGTCGATCATACTTTCGCGCATGATAATCCGCTGTTGATGGCAGATCGACGGTTCCATTCGGTCGTCACAGATGAAAGCGGCCGCGTCTTGTTAGTGGGTGATCTCGCCCAGAGTGAAGAATTAATGGCTTTGTTTGCTCAGGATATCCTTAACATAACACTTTAACAAAAACATCTTTGATTATGAAAAAGAAACAAAAAATGATTGCAGTGCTTGCTGCGTTAGGTATTGCGGCGCTGTGCGGCATGTCTTTGTATGCCTCGGGTCCCTACTGTTTTGAAGAATGCTATAAGCAAATTGCCGAAGATGGAGGTGGGGGAATCAATTATGGCGCGATGTGTGTTACGAGACATAATGGTGGCTCGTGCCGGTATAATGATTGTTCGGATTGTAATAGGTGGCATATGTGCACCCCGGTTGAAATTAAATACTGCCCTAAATAAGGATGAACAGTTTTGTGGCTTTCAGCCTGACAGCTATAATCGGAATAGTTATTCCGTCGTGTAGCCGATATGCTTTGATGGACAAGGTCCCGGTCGAATTCAAGGATCCGGCGAAAACGGTCAGCATGGAATGTGACACGTCTTTTTGTCTTGGTGTTCCGGAAGTCCTTGGACCTGATCGGCTGCAGATCGTTTCGGATTCGATCCTCGTCGTAGCGAAACAGCCGGAGGCCGCATCTCCATATTTCTTCTCCGCATATTCCACGCGGACCTCTTGCTATCTGGGCTCTTTCCTCGCGGAGGGACGTGGTCCCGGTGAGGCTCTTTGGCCGGATATTGCTGCGGTCAGTTCAGTATCGCGGGCATTATATGCAAGGGACAATTCGTTGGGAGTGTCATGGGAGATCGATGTCCCGGCTTCGCTCCAAGCCGGAGCCGGGGTGTCTCTCCGTACTGTTTCTTTGCCGGGCGATCTCCTGGGATGGCTTCCGTTGACTGATTCACTGCGGTATTCGACGGATTTGAGACAAGGAGAATGTGTCTATGGCGTCTTTACTGCAGAAGGAAAAGAATACAAAACGTTCTCTCCCTTTCCAGGGTTGAATACGGGACAGTATATCACACTCCTCAGCGATATTGCGACCAGTGGCGGTATCAACGGGAAGGCGGCTTTTTCGATGGTATTTTTCCCTCTGATCCATATACTGGATGTGGAAAGCGGCCAGTGGAGGGCTATCGCTGTGGATAATGGTTGGCGAAAGTGGAAATCGTTTCTTCGCGAGTCCATTACGCCGGATCATTTCATGGAAAAGCGCCAGTTCTACATCGGAGCCACGTCGTCCGAGGATTATTTCTTCGCCGCTTACTCGGGTTGCAGCTTGGAGAAGTTGCAAAAGGGCGGAAATGGAACGGAAATCCAAGTCTTCGACTGGGATGGCAATTATGTGTGCAGGATTTTCGTCAAGGAGGATGTCGACAGCATGACATTTGATTCGCTTACGGGCTATCTATATTGCTTAGACCGCCCGGCGGGGAGGATTGTCCGATATAATCTGTCTGCGGTCCTTCCTGGTTGAGCGGTGGGCTGAAAACGAAAACCGGGCCCTGGGAGGGGCCCGGTTTTTTGTTATGGCGTAGAAGGGTTATCTTCTGCGGAGATTCTTGGAGGCGAGGTTGAGGTGGTATTTGAAGGTGCGGTTGCCGTGGTAGTAGGACATCTCCAGGGTGTTGGCGTCGGAGAAGGAGATGCTGTTGAGCAGGCGGTCGCGGTAGTGGTTCTCGCACTCGGGCTCGGCCCAGGCGAGGACGTAGTTGTCGTCGGCCTTCTGGTAGGCCACGATGACGGTGTAGCCGCGGTGGTCGAACATCGCGACGCTGTATTTGCCGGAGTTCTTCTTGCCCTTGGCCTTGGTGAATTCCTCGACGAGGGAGCTCTCTTGCTGCAGGATGTTGAACTTGAGGTGCGTGGCGTCGGTCAGCGCGCCGGGGTTCTGCTCCAGCCACCATTCGAGGGCGGCGTCGGTCAGCCAGAAATTCTCCGGGACGGTCTCCAGGCAGGGATTCTCCTCCACTTCTTTCAGCAGCAGGCGCATCCAGGGACGGTCCATGCCGCTGAGCATGGCCTTGTCGGAGCGGCCGCTGATGCGGTAGGGCTCCTTGCCCTGGCAGATGTCCTTGCCGCGGAAGCTAACGCAGCCGAACTCGTCGGTCTGCGGGGCGTAGGCGGCGGCGACATAGGTCTGCTGGGCGCTGTCTTCCGAGCGCATCAGGTAGTTGAAGCGCAGGAAACGCGTGCCGCGGACGGCGAAGGTCGCGGTCGTGTCCACGAAGGCGCGGACGGCCATCCCTTCGGCGTCAGGCGCCGGGGCGTCGAAGGTCCCGGTCACGGCCCAGCCGCCGCGGCCCTTCTCCAGGGTGACGATGCGGACCTGGTCGAGCGCCAGGCCCTCGCCGTCGAGGCAGAACGCATAGATGCGGTCAATGGCCTCGCGGCGGTCCGCCACGGCGCGCAGCTCCGCGCTGCCGGGCAGGCGCTCCGCCGCAATCGCGGCGGCCTGCGCCTCGCTGTACGGCGAGATGTTGAGCAGCGTGTCCTTGCGGGCGAGGATGTCGGCCGCATAGACGGAAGAAGGATATTTCTTGAGGAACTTGTCGAAAGCCGCCACGGAGGGTTTCGACAGGGTCTTGTTGTAAAGCTTGGTCTCCGCCTTGTTCTGGGCGGAGAGCGGCGCGGCCGCCAGCAGCAGCACGAACGCGACAGTCAGGATCTTTCTCATCATAAGTACTGTTGGAAGTAGTCCGTGATCTTCTCGTAGAGATGCACCCGCGCCTTGCCGCGCATGTTGTGCTCATCCATCGGGTAGGGGAACCAGTCCACGGGCACTCCTTCTTCGATGCAGGCCTGCACGAAGCTCAGCGAGTGCTGCGGCACCACCGTGCCGTCCAGCACGCCCTGGCAGATCAGCACGCGGCCGGGAAGGTCCTTGACGTGCGGGATCAGCGAAGCCTCGGCATACCCTTCCGGGTTGGTCTGGGGCGTGTCCATATAACGTTCTCCATACATCACTTCATACCACTGCCAATCAATAACCGGGCCACCGGCCACGGCGACCTTGAAGACGCCGGGGTTGCGGGTCGCGAGCGAGAGGGTCATGAAGCCGCCGTAGCTCCATCCGTGCACGCCGATGCGGCTGCGGTCAATCCACGGCGCGCGGTCCAGCAGGGCGCGGATGCCGGCCATCTGGTCCTCGACCTCGGCCGTGCCGCAGCGGCGGTTGACCGCCTTCTCGAAGGCGGCGCCGCGGTGCTGCGTGCCGCGGTTGTCCTGGACATAGACCACATAGCCGCGCTGGGCCATCAGCATCTCCCACATCCGGATCTGACCGAGCCAGGAATTGGTGACCATCTGCGAGTGCGGGCCGCCGTAGACATAGACGATGAGCGGATATTTCCTGGAAGGATCGAAATCGCGGGGATAGAAGAGGCGGTAGTAGTTGTCGAACTGCCCGTCCGCCGAGGGGACGGTCCCGAACTCGACCCGGCACTGGGCGTATTCGGCCAGCGGGTCGAGGGCGGTCAGGACATGCTCCAGCAGCTTGCCGTCCGCGCGGCGCACCTGCGTGACGCCCGGGACGTTGAACGAACTGTAGCGGTCGATGAACTTGCTGCAGTCCGGCGACATCGAGATCTCGTGCCAGCCTTCTTCGGGCGTGAGGCGCCGGGGCTTGTTGTCGAGGAGGCGCTTGCGGAGCGGCATCCGGAACAGGTGCTGCTCGACGGGGGAGACCTCCGCGGAGGTGTAGTAGAGATATTTGCCGTCGTTGGCGACGTATTCGACGTCGGCGTCGACCTCCGTCAGGCGCGTGACGTGGCAGAGCGTGTCGCAGCGGTAGAGGTTGCGGTAGCCGTCGCGGTTGTCGGTGCGGTAGATGAACTCATAGGTCCCCGCGATGAAGCGGACCGGGTCGAGCGGCTCCACCCAGGCGTCGTTGGACTCGGAGAGGATGGTGCGGACGAAACGGCCGTCGTCGGCGCGGTACATGTTGAGGTTCATCCGGTGCTGGTCGCGGCTGAGCACCTGCACGAAGACGTATTTGCTGTCGGGCGACCAGGCGACGTTGGTCAGGTAGCGCTCCTCGTCGAAGTCGTCGACCTGCAGGGTCGTGAGGACGTTGCCGTCGTAGTCGCAGATGCACAGGGAAATCTTCTCGGAGGCCATCCCGGCCATCGGGTAGCGGATCAGCTTCGCGCCGCCGGTGCGGCCCGTGATGTCATAGAGCGGATAGAGCGTGACGGCGGATTCGTCCTTGCGGTAGACGGCCAGGCGCCGCCCGTCCGGGGCGGGAAAGACGCCGCCGTCGATGCCGAATTCGTTGCGGCTCACCGACTCGCCGTAGACGATGCCGGGCCCTTCGGGCTCAGGCAGCTTCCACGTCGGCGCTTCGGCCTGCGGCCATTCTTTGGTCAGCTGGTTGTCGGCCGTCCAGAACAGCGGGACCCGTTCCGGGGAGACGGAATGCTGGCCCTGGCCGACGGACTCGGCCACGGTCAGGAGCCGGGCATTGGGATTGTTGGCCGGGTGCGTCGCAAGCACCCCGGCCACCAGCAGGATCAGGGCTCCGTTCATATCGCTTCGCCTCCCGTGAAGATGGGAATCTCGGTGGTCTCATCTGCCGGAGAGATGGAGATGATGCGGTCCACGACATAGCGCTGCATGCCGCGCCAGGGGAGCGTCCCGTTGTATTCCTTGTAGTGGAGCTCGACGTTCCTGCCGCTGCAGCGCATCAGCGAATCGGCGACGCTCTTGCTGACGACGGAGAAGTTGAACTCGTTGGACTGCAGGCTGGTGCCTGACTTGCCGCCGCTCTTGAAGCCGGCCTGGATGAGGCGCCCCTCGTAGGTCTTCCAGACCCAGCCCTTGTAGACGAGCTGGTTGAGCTCGCCGGCCTTGACGCCTTCGCCGAACACGAACCAGAACTTGAAGTAGCAGAACACGGCACCGGCAAGCAGCAGGACGGCGACGGTCCAGGTGATGATTTTCGCTTTGGTGGTCATAAGCTTGTCCGTTATAGTAGTATACAAAGATAGCATATTCCCGGATGAAATAGTCCGCTCCGTGCGCCGAAAGCTGCGAAGAATTCCGTATATTGCAGGTATGAAAGCAATTACCCTGATCTACCCGCTGCTGCTGGCCGCCTTGCGCCTGACGGCGGCCCCGCTCCCCGCCACGGAATACAAGATGTCCCTGGATGCAGGCTGGACCTTCGCCCTGGGCCATGCCGCCTCCATGCAGGCGGACTTCACCCACGGCACGGAATACTTTACCTATTTCACGAAAGTGGCCTCCAACCGCGACAACCACGGCCCCGCCTCGCCGCGCTTCGTCGAAGACGGCGCCTGGCGGCCGGTCACCCTCCCGCACGACTGGGTGGTGGACCTGCCCTACGACGGCGCCGCGAGCCATTCGCACGGCTACAAATGCGTCGGCTGGAAGTATCCGGAGAACTCCGTGGGCTGGTACCGCCGGCACCTGGAGATCCCGGCGGAAGACCGCGGCAGGCAGATCTGGATCGAGTTCGAGGGCATTTTCCGCGACAGCCAGGTCTTCGTGAACGGCTGCTACCTGGGCGGGGAGAAGAGCGGCTACGCCTCCCGCGTCTATGACCTCAGCCCCTATCTCAACTACGGCGGGGACAACCTGATCGCGGTCCGCTGCGACGCGTCCGTCGAGGAAGGATGGTTCTACGAAGGAGCGGGCATCTACCGCCACGTCTGGCTGCACAAGGCCGGCCCCGTGGCGGCCGCGCCCTATTCGGTCCTGGTCACGGCGGACGACATCCGCTTCGAGCCGGTTTATGCCGACGCCTCCGTGGATCCGGCGCGCGTGAGCGTCCGGAAGGCGTTCTACGACGCCGGGGGACGCGAAGTGCCGGCGATGACGCACCGCTGGAGCCTGGACGATCCCTATCTCTACGGCTGGAAGCTGCAGCTCTACTATGATGGCGTCCTGTCGGCGGAATACACCGGGCGCAGCGGCGTGCGCGACATTGCATTCGACGCGCAGCGGGGCTTCCTGCTCAACGGCGAGCGGGTGCAGCTGCGCGGCTGTGACCTGCACCTGGACCACGCCGGCGTGGGCGTGGCGGTGCCCGACGCGCTCTGGCGCTACAAGCTCGGGCAGCTGCGCAAATACGGCTTCAACGCCATCCGCTGCTCGCACAACCCGGCCAGCCCGGCGATGCTCGACCTCTGCGACGAACTGGGCTTCGCCGTCATCGACGAGCAGCGCCAGTTCGGCGTCAACGCCGAGCAGACCGGCCAGTTCGAGAACATGATCCTGCGCGACCGCAATCACCCGTCGGTCATCCTGTGGAGCGTGGGCAACGAGGAATGGGCCGTCGAGTGGAACGAGACGGGCACGCGCATCGCCCGGCACCTGTCGGACCTGGCCCACCGCCTGGACCCGACGCGCCCGACGACGTACGGGTCGAGCGGCGGTCCGCATCCCAACCGCGGCGTGGACGTGTTCGGATTCAATTATGTGATCCAGAACAATATCCAGGGGCTCCTGCGGGAGTTTCCCGGCCGGACGGGCGTGGGCACGGAAGAGACCACGGGCTCCGGCACGCGCGGCAAGTACGTGACGGTCCCTGAGCGCGGCTGGATGCAGTCGCTCAACCGCAGCGGCGTGGACAACCGCCCGATGGGCGGGGATCCGGACGCCGTCTGCAGCCCGGAGACGCACCCGATGAGCGCGGAGGGCGCGGTGCTCGAGGTCATCGCGCGCGGCTGGAAATACTATGCCGCCCATCCCAACCTGGGCGGCCTGTTCTACTGGACGGGATTCGACTACCGGGGCGAACCGAACCCGATGGCCTGGCCGGCCACCGGCTCCCAGTTCGGCATCCTGGACTACTGCGGCTTCCCGAAGGACGAAGCCTTCTACCTCCAGTCCGTCTGGACGGAGGCCCCGATGCTGCACGTCGTCCCGCACTGGAACCATCCGGTGCCGGAGGGGACGCCCGTTCCCGTCGTCGTCTACACCAACTGCGAGCGGGTGACGCTCCAGGTCAACGGGCGGCGTCTCGGCTCGAAGCGGGTCGGCGAGAATGAAAGCGTCCGCTGGGAGGTCCCGTACCGGCCCGGACGCGTGGAGGCCGTCGGCTACCGCGGCGGCCGGGTGGCGGTCCGCACCGTCCTGGAGACGACGGGCCCCGCTGCCGACGTGCGCCTGACCGCGTCCAGCCTGGCGCTGAAGCGCGACGGCGCGGACGTGGTGGTCGTGGACATCGAGGCGCTGGACGCGCGCGGGCGCTTCGTCCCCGACGCGGAGATGCCCCTCACGGTGCGTGTAGAAGGCGCGGAGCTGCTGGGCTGGGGCAACGGCGATCCGGGTTTCAAGGCCGTCGAACGGCCGCTCGGCGCGGATACGCTGGACATCGTCACCTTCAGCGGCTGCGCCCAGGTGCTGGTCCGCTCCCGGGCCGAAAAAACCGGCCCCGTCACCGTTTCGGTGGGGAGCCGGTCCATTCAGTT
>LUZH01000027.1 GCA_001602885.1 Bacteroidales bacterium Bact_16
ACTCGGAAGCGTTCATCATCGGGTACTTGATGGCGTTCTTGAAGCCGATGTAGTTGTTGAAGCTCACCTTCGGGGCCTGTCCGGAGACGCCCTTGTAGGTGGTGATCAGGATGACACCGTTGGCGCCGCGGGAACCGTAGATGGCCGTGGAGGAGGCGTCCTTCAGGATGTCCATGCTCTTGATGTCGCCCGTGGCGATGTCAGAGAGGGAGCCCATGAACGGCACACCGTCCAGGACGATGAGCGGGTCGTTGGAGGCGGAGAGGGAACGGTCGCCACGGATGCGGATCTCGAGGCTGGCGCCAGGACGGGAGTTGGTCTGGGACATCTGCACGCCGGCCACACGGCCGTTGAGGGAGCGGGAGAAGTCGCCCGCGGCCACCTCGCGCAGGTTGTCACCACCCATCGTGGCGATGGAGCCGGTCACGTCCGTCTTGCGGGCGGTACCGTAGCCGATGACCACGAGGGCGTCCAGGGCCTGGGCATCGTTGGAGAGGACGATGTCGATCTGCGTGCGGCCCTGCACAGGCACGCGCTGGGTCGTGTAACCCATGCACGAGACCTCGAGCGTTGCCGAAGGGCTGACCTGGAGAGAATAAGTTCCGCTGGCGTTGGTTACCGCGCCAACTGAAGAATTCGAGACCATCACGGCTGCGCCGATGACCGTCTCTCCGCTCTGGTCCGTGACCGTACCGGTGACCGTGATGTTCTGTGCGGTGGCAAAGAACGGGGCCATCAGGCAAAGGGCCGCGAACGCGAGCGCTTTCTTGAGGTTGAATTTCATAAACGAATGAATTTAATTAGTGGATTTGTGTCAAAACTCACATTGCAAAAATATCCGATATTTAAATTCGTGTTTTCCAAATTTGAAACACACACTGTTGGTTTTGTGTCACAGCCATTGCTGTAATGGTTTGTTTTGTATTTTTGTATCAAAATCGAGACAAATAATGAAAATTCAATCCATTATCCCTCTCCTGGCCCTTCTGGCCGTCTCCGGGACGGTTTCCGGGCAGACCGCGCGGCTTTATTCGCCGGACAACGGACTCCCCAACACGCAGGTCAACCAGATCTGCCAGGACCGGAGCGGGATCGTCTGGATCTGCACGGAAGGCGGCCTGGTCCGCTTCGACGGCGTGGACTTCGAGACGTTCCAGCGCGACCGCGAGAATCCCAATTCCATCTCCAGCGATTCCGTCCACGACATAGTCGAGGACGTCAACGGCACGATGTGGGTCGCCACGGCCAGCGGCCTCAACCTGTTCGACGCGGACTACAACTCCTTCCACCGCTACGAACTGCGCGACGAGCGCAGGCCCGAGAACATCCCCTACATCGTCAAGATCCTCGAGGTGCCCGACCGCGTGTCGGGCAGCCGGCTCTTCGTGGCGACGGGCGGCTACGGCATCTTCGTCATCGACACGCGCACCCGCCACCTGCAGGAAGAGCGGCGGAAGCTCCTGCTGAGCCATCTTCCTTCCGACTACATCCATTCGATATTCCTGGACGCCGACCGGCATCTCTGGGTCGTCTCCGAAGGCACCGCCCCGACCGTCATCCTCGACGTGGACACGCTCGCGCCCGCGGAAGGCATCTCGATCGAGCCTTCGCTCTCCGCGCGCTGGGACAAGGTGCGCATCACGGCGATCGCCGAAGACCCGGTCAGCCGCAACCTGCTGATCGGCACGTCCACGGACGGCCTGCTCGTCTATGAGAGCGCGACGCGCACGCTGCGGCGGGCGCGCGGCAGGAGCGCCGCCCGGACGGTGGCCGCCTCCATCCTCTTCGACACGCAGAGCGAGACGCCCGACACGCGCAGCTTCCTGCTGGGCGACGAGAACGGCGGCCTCCTCCATTTCGACACGCGCACGGAGGAGACGGAGCCCGGTTCGCTGCCGTCCATCCGGCAGGACGTGAGTCGCTGGAAGGCGACCGCGGCCACGGTGGACAACCAGGGCAACATCTGGCTGGGCCTCTACCAGACCGGCGTGCTCGTGGCGCCGAAATCCATGTTCGGCTTCAACTACATCGGCTTCAACGAACATAACAACCCGGGCGAGAACAGCGCCTGCGTGATGGCGCTCTACGACGACGGGCGCCGCCTGTGGGCGGGCACCGACGGCGCGGGCCTCTTCTGCCGCGAAGGGCAGAAGACCCGAAATTTCACCCGCACCAACTCCCGCCTCGACAACAACGCGGTCATGGCCGTGCTGGGCGACCGGCGCGGCACGCTCTGGGTCGGCACCTACGCGGGCGGCCTCTATGAAATAGACGCCGCCGGCACCATCCGGCCCTTCCCCGACCCCGCCGGCATCGGCACCGAGCGCGTGCGCTGCCTGGCGTACGACGCGGACCGCGACTGGCTCTACGTGGGCACCTACGGCGCCGGCCTGGCCGTCGTCGACGCGCGCACGAAACGCGTGATCCACAGCGTCGTCAACGACGACAACCGCTGGGTGAGCGCCCTGCACATCGACGCCGCCGGCATCCTGTGGGTCGGCACCTACAACGGCCCGAAGCGCTTCGACCCCGCGACCCGCCAGCTGACCGCGTTCGACGTCCTGCACGAGAACGAACCGCCGCGCATCTACACCATCGGCAGCGAGCCGGACGGCACGCTGTGGTTCGGCACGGGCGAGGGTGTCTTCCGGGTCAGCCCGGACGGCACGGAGATCCGCCAGTACTCGGAGAAGGACGGACTGGCCAACAACGTGGTCCGCAGCATCCTCCGCGCCAACAACGGCGAGATCTGGATATCCACGGCCAGCGGCCTCTCCCGCTTCTCGCCGGAGACGGGACGCATCAGCAGCTACCATGCCTCCGACGGCCTCCAGGGCAACGAATTCCGCTCCGGCGCCGCCTGCATCGCCCCGTCCGGACGACTCTATTTCGGCGGCACGTCCGGCGTCACGGCCATCAACCCCGCGATGATGGACGGCGGCGTGCACAAGGTCCCGCAGGTCTCCCTCTCGCGCCTTTCCTTCCTGAACCGGGAAGTCGAGTACAACCCGCAGCCGGAAGCGCGCAACCTGATCGACAAGCACATTTCCCAGGCGACCCGGATCAACGTCCCGACGGGCGTGGACCTGTTCTCCCTGGAATTCTCCGCGCCCGAATACACCAACCCGCAGCGCATCATGTTCGACTACCGCCTGCGCGGCTACGACTCCGACTGGAAGACGGCACCGTCCCGTCTCCGCATGGCGACCTACACCAACGTCCCGCCGGGCAACTACCACTTCGAGGTGCGCGCCTACTTCGAGGGCGCGCCCGAAGACTACACCGCGCGCAGCGTGGACCTGCACGTGGACGCCCCGTGGTACCGCACGGGCGTCGCGACCGTGTTCTACCTCGTGCTGCTCGCCGGCATCGGCCTGCTCCTCCACAATATGTTCATGCAGCGGCGCGCGCGCAAGCGCGAGCAGGAGGACGCCGAGCTGAAGGAGCTCCGCCTCGGCCTGTTCACCAACCTCACCCACGAGATCCGCACCCCGCTCAACCTCGTGATGGGGCCGCTGGGCACGCTGCGCGTGACCGAGCAGGACCCTTCCCGCAAGGACACCTACAACCTGATGTACCGCAACTGCCTGCGTATCAACCGCATCGTCAACCAGCTGATGGACTTGCGCAAGATCGACGCCGGACAGATGCCGATGCACTTCCGCGAGACGGACGTCATCTACTTCATCAAGGACATCATGCAGTCGTTCAGCAACCTGGCGCAGACGCGCCAGATCGACTTCGCGCTGGAGGCGCCCCGCAAGGAAGAGCTCCTCTGGATCGACCAGGGCAACTTCGACAAGATCATCTACAACATCCTGTCCAACGCCTTCAAGCACACGCCGGAAGGCGGCAGGATCCGCATCCGCGTGTCCGCGCCCGTGCCCAACACGGGACTGCTTCGCCCCGACATCCACAGATATGTCACCATCCGGATCTTCAACTCCGGCAGCCAGGTCGAGGAGGCCTACCTGAGCCGCATCTTCGACCGCTTCGTGCAGGTGAACCCGCACGACGCCCTGTCGGGCTCGGGCGTGGGCCTGAACCTGACCAAGATGCTGGTCGAGCTGCACCACGGCAAGATCAGCGCGGAGAACGAAGACGGCGGCGTGGTGTTCAGCGTGGTCATTCCGGAAGGCAACGCCCACCTGACCCAGGAGGAACTGTCCGAGACGCCGCACCACAAGGACCTCTATGTCAAGACCCCCGAAGCGCAGCCGGACGGGCACGAAGACCAGACCTACGTGGCCGCCGACAATCCGGAGGTCCGCACCGTGCGGGCCAAGAAGAACATCGTGGTCGTGGAAGACGACGCCGAGACGCGCGACTACCTGAAATCCCTGCTGCGCGACCTCTACAACGTCACGGCGTGCGCCGACGCGCAGGAGGCCTGGCCGGTCGTGGCCGGGCAGAAGCCGGACGTGGTGGTCACCGACCTGGTCATGCCGGGCATGAGCGGCAGCGAGTTCTGCGCCAAGATCCGCCAGACGCCCGAGACCAACCACATCCCCGTGATCATCCTGACCGGCGAGAATTCCGAGCAGGAGGAGCGCGTGGCCAACGACAGCGGCGCCGACAAGTTCCTGTCCAAGCCCATCTCGGTCGACCTGCTGCTCAGCAGCATCTCGCAGGTCATCTCGGCCCGCGAGGCGGTCAAGGACAAGTTCGGCGTGACGATGAACTTCGACTACTCGGGCATCCGGATGGGTTCCGCCGACGAGAAGCTGCTCCGCCGCATCGTGGAGAGCGTCAGCGCCCACCTGGACGATCCCGAATTCGGCGTCGCGATGCTCTGCGAGGACGTCGGCATCAGCCGGGTCCACCTCAACCGCAAGCTCAAGGCCTTCGGCAAGGATTCGCCGGGCACGCTGATCAAGAATTTCCGGATGAAACAGGCCGCGCACCTGCTCGTCGACAACCGGGTCAACGTGTCCGAGGTCGCCTACCGCGTGGGCTTCGCCTCACACTCCTATTTCTCCAGCTCGTTCAAGGAATTCTTCGGCATGACGCCCCGCGAATTCGTGGCGAGGCACAATGAGAATCCGGACGACGAAATGTTGAAAAAGCTTCTCGAGTAGACACAAAAACAACAATTGTTTCATTTTCGACAAGGTTTGATACCAAAACGGATTGTCTGCCTTGTCGAATTTGTTACTTTTGTCCCGTAACGTATACTATACCTTTACTATGGACAAGAAGCGATCCCTCCTTTGCCTGGCTGCAGCCCTGCTGCTCGCTATATCCGCCGTCGCCCGGGATTTCCCCGGCATCACCGCCGACCGCATGGTCCCCGGCCATTTCCCGCTCATCGAGCGGGGCGTCCCCGTGGCCGTGGTCACCGACCCGTCCGACGCGCAGGGCATCCAGATCGCGGCGCGGACGCTGCGGGAGGACTTTGGCCGCGTATGCGGACAAGTCGCTCCCGAAGCCGGCCGCCGCGCCATCCTGGCCGGATCCGTCGACAGCCCGCTCATCCGCGGACTCGCCGCGCAGGGCCTGGTCGACCTTTCCCCGCTCAAGGGGCAGTACGAGAGCTTTTTCATTTCCACACTGGGCCAGATGGTGCCGGGCTACGATGACGCCCTGGTCATCGTCGGTGCAGATATGCGCGGCACCATCTACGGCCTCTACGAAATCTCCGAGCAGATCGGCGTGTCGCCCTGGTACGACTGGGCGGACGTGCCCGTGCAGCACCGGGAGACGCTTTCGCTCGCTCCCGGCACCTACGTGGCGCCCCAGCCCGCGGTCCGCTACCGCGGCATCTTCCTCAACGACGAGGCCCCCTGCCTGACCGGCTGGGTCAAGAATACCTACGGCACCACCTGCGGCGACCATCGCTTCTACGCCCGCGTGTTCGAGCTCCTGCTGCGCCTGCGGGCCAATTTCATGTGGCCCGCGATGTGGGACTGGGCTTTCTATGCCGACGACCCCGAGAACAGCCGCACGGCCGACGAGATGGGCATCATCATGGGCACTTCGCACCATGAGCCGATGGCGCGCAACCACCAGGAGTGGGCGCGGCGCAAGGGCGCCGACGGCCCCTGGGACTACACCGCCAACCGCAAGGTGCTCGACCGCTTCTTCACCGAGGGCATCGAGCGCGCCAAGGACACGGAAGACCTGATCACCATCGGCATGCGCGGCGACGGCGACGCCGCCCTGGGCATCGAAGGCCAGGAAGCGCGGTACATCGACCTGCTGGAAGGCATCATCAAGAACCAGCGCAAGATCATCCGCAAGGTCACGGGCAAGCGCCCGGAGCAGGTCCCCCAGGTCTGGGCCCTCTACAAGGAAGTCCAGCAGTACTACGACCTCGGCCTGCGCGTCCCCGACGACGTGACCATCCTGCTGAGCGACGACAACTGGGGCGACGTGCGCAAGCTCCCCACCGCCGCCGAGCGCAAGCGCAAGGGCGGCTGGGGCATCTACTACCACGTGGACTACGTGGGCGCCCCGCGCAACTCCAAGTGGCTCAACGTGACCCCGATCCAGAACATGTGGGAGCAGCTCCAGCTGACCTACGACTATGGCGTGGACCGTCTCTGGGTGCTCAACGTCGGTGACCTCAAGCCGATGGAGTATCCCATCGACCTCTTCCTGTCGATGGCGCGCCGGCCGGAGGCCTTCACGGCGGAGAACCTGCTGGACCACACGCGCACGTTCTGCGCGGCGGCCTTCGGCGAAGACCAGGCCGACGAAGCGGCGCGCATCCTCAACCTCTACTGCAAATACAGCGGCCGCACCACGGCCGAGATGATGGACCGAACCACCTACGACCTCGCCTCCGGCGAATTCAAGCAGGTCAGCGACGAATTCGCCCGGCTGGAAGCCGAGGCGCTGCGGCAGTTCCTCTCCCTCGCCCCCGAGGCAAGGGACGCTTACCAGCAGCTTATCCTCTTCCCGGTCCAGGCCCTGTCCAACCTCTATGAGATGTACTACGCGCAGGCGATGAACCTCGACCTCTACGCCAAGGGCGATCCGGCGGCCGACCGCTGGGCCGACGCCGTGGAGCGCTGCTTCAAGCGCGACGCGTTCCTGATGGAGCAATACAACAAGGAGATCGCCGGCGGCAAGTGGGACGGCATGATGACCCAGAAGCACATCGGCTACTTCACCTGGAACGACAACTTCCCCGCCGACCGCCTGCCGCGCGTGATGCGCATCGGCGAGGTCGCCCCCGGCGGCTTCTGCTTCGCGCTGGACCGCCGCGGCTACACCGCCATCGAGGCGGAGCACTATTTCGCGGCGCAGGCCGCGGAAGGCACCCGCTGGACGCTCATCCCCGACATGGGCCGCACCCTCGGCGCCCTGGCGATGCTGCCCTACACGCAGCCGGCCGAAGGCGGCGCGCTGACCTACCGGGTGCAGCTGCCCGAAGGCGTGGACAGCGTCCGCGTCCACGTGGTCACCAAATCCACGCTCGCCTTCAACAACACCGGCCACCGCTACGAAGTCTCGCTCGGCGGCGCCTCGCAGACGCAGCATTTCAACGCGCTCCTCAACGAAGACCCGCAGAACATCTATTCGGTCTACTACCCGACCGTCGCCCGCCGCGTGGTGGAGACCGTGTCCGAGCTGCCCGCCGCGGGCGGCTGGAGCGAACTTGTGCTGCGTCCGCTCGATCCGGGCATCGTTTTTGAAAAAATCGTCGTGGACTACGGCGGATATACACCCCAGTTCCTGTTCGGCACCGAGTCGGCGGCGGTCCGCCGGGCGGAATGAACGATTCTTGGTGTATTTTGAAAAAATCCGGAACGTGCTGTCCCGGATTTTTCCGTATATTTGCTAAACTGGATAATTTCGAACAAAAAACAATAACCTATGTCCAACAACCCCAATGAAGCGAAAGGCTTCTACAAACTGAACTGGATGCAGCGCATCGGCTTCGGTGCCGGTGACATGGCGCAGAACCTCATTTATCAGACCGTCAGCATCTGGCTCCTCTTCTTCTACACCAACGTTTTCGGTCTCAAGCCCGGTCCCGCCGCCCTGATGTTCCTGGTCGTCCGTCTCGTGGACGTGCTCTGGGATCCCGTGGTCGGCACCATCGTGGACAAGGGCAACCCGAAGTGGGGTAAATACCGTTCCTGGCTCATCCTCGGCGGTATTCCGCTCGTCGGCCTGGCCATCCTCTGCTTCTGGAACGGCCTGTCCGCTTCGTCCGACACCGTCAAGCTGGTCTACGCGTATGTCACCTACGTCGGCATGTCGATGTGCTACACGCTCGTCAACGTCCCCTACGGCGCCCTCAACGCCTCGCTGACCCGCGACACCAACGAGATCACCATCCTGACCTCCACGCGTATGTTCATGGCCAACCTCGGTGCCCTTTGCGTGAAGTCCCTGCCTATCATCATCGCCATCTTCGCCCCGAAGGTCCTCAATGAGGAGACCGGCAAGATGACCGCCGTATACAACACCCCGGAGGCCGGAACGGCCTGGTTCATCACCTACGCCATCTTCGCCGTCGTCGGCCTGGCCCTGCTGTTCTTCTGCTTCACGCAGTGCAAGGAGAAGGTCGTCATGGACGCGAAGGAGTCCGCCAACGTCAAGGTCAGCGACCTGTGGATGGAATTCGGCCGCAACAAGCCGCTGCGCGTCGTCGCTTTCTTCTTCATCACCGCCTTCGCGATGATGAGCGTCAGCAACGCCGCCGACGCCTACTTCATGAGCTACAACGTCGAGGCCACCCCGCTGCTGACCACGCTCTTCATGTGGCTCGGCACCATCCCGGCCTTCATCTTCATGCCGCTCGTGCCCGCCATCAAGCGCAAGATCGGCAAGAAGGGCATGTTCTACCTCTTCCTCGGCGTCGCCATCGTGGGTATGGCCATGATGTACACCTTCGTCTCCATCCCGGCCACCAAGAGCAACTTCGTGCTGCTGTGCATCGCCCAGTTCGTCAAGTCCACCGGTATCATCACCGCCACGGGCTACATGTGGGCCCTCGTCCCGGAGGTCATCGCCTTCGGCGAGTACACCTCGGGCAAGCGCATCGCCGGTATCGTGAACGCCCTCACGGGTATCTTCTTCAAGGCCGGCATGGCCCTCGGCGGCGTGGTTCCGGGTCTTGTCCTGGCCTGGGTCGGCTTCAACGCCGATGCCACCCAGCAGACGCCGCTCGCCCTGCAGGGTATCCTGTGGCTGGTCTGCGTGATCCCGGCCGCCCTGCTCCTCCTTGCCATCTTCATCATCAGCAAGTATGAGCTCAGCGACGAGCGCATGGACGAGATCAACAAGGAAATCGAAGCAAGACAACTCAACGCATAAACAACCCACTGACTATGGCAAAGAAAGTTCAGAAACGCTATCTCTTCCCGAGCGACTATATGGCTGACCCGTCCGTGCACGTGTTCGACGGCAAGCTTTATATCTATCCTTCCCACGACTGGGAGTCCGCCGCGCCGGACGACGACTTCGGCAGCGAGTACGACATGAAGGACTACCACGTCCTCACGCTGGAAGGCAACGACCCGATGACCTCCCCGGTCAAGGACAACGGCGTCGCCCTCGACATCAAGGATGTCCCCTGGGCCCGTCGCCAGCTCTGGGACTGCGAGGTCGCGAAAGGCCGCGACGGCAAGTACTACATGTATTTCCCGGCCAAGGACAAGACCGACATCTTCCGCTGCGGCGTGGCCGTCTCCGACAGCCCGACCGGCCCGTTCAAGGCCATGCCGGACCCCATCCGCGGCAGCTACTCCATCGACTACGCCATCCTGCACGACGACGCCGACGACGAGTACTACATGTACTTCGGCGGCATCTGGGGCGGCCAGCTCCAGCGCTATGAGGACAACCTCGCCAAGGACAACGGCACGTCCTATCCCGCCGACGGCCAGCCGGCCATCCCGGCCCGCGTGGTCAAGCTCGGCAAGGACATGCTGCAGTTCGCCGAGGAGCCGAAGCCGGTCGTGCTGCTCGACGAGGACGGCACCCCGATCAAGGTCGAGGACAACGAGCGCCGCTTCTTCGAGGCCAGCTGGATGCACAAATACAAGGG
>LUZH01000028.1 GCA_001602885.1 Bacteroidales bacterium Bact_16
GCCTTGCGGATCTCGCGGCCTTCTTCGGTGCGGACCGGGATGTTCTGGAGGTTGGGGTTGGACGAGGACAGGCGGCCGGTGGAGGTGAGGGCCTGGTTGAAGGTGGTATGGACGCGGCCGTCTTTCGGGGAGATGTAGCCGGCGAAGGGTTCGATGTAGGTGGAGAGGAGCTTGCGCAGGCCGCGGTAGTCGAGGATGGCGTCGATGATGGGGCTGCGGTCGGCCAGGTGCGAGAGGGTCTGCTCGTCGGTGGGCCAGTTGCCGGACTTGGGCTTGCGGGCCTTGGGGTCGAGCTTGAGTTTCTCGAAGAGGACGACGCCGATCTGCTTGGGCGACAGGATGTTGAGCGTCGGCTCGTCGGCCAGGCGGCGGACTTCGGCTTCGCGCTCGACCATCTTGCGGCGGAGGCCGTCGGCGAAGTCGCGGAGCGACCCGAGGTCGACTTTGACGCCGGTCTGTTCCATCCGGGCCAGGACGCCGATGAGAGGCTCTTCGATGTCGTCGTAGAGGTGCTGCATGCCTTCGGTGGCGGCCATCTCCTGCAGGAGGATCTCCGACAGGCGGAGGATGGCGGCGGTCTCCAGGACGCGGTCGGGGCCGCTGTCGTCGGGGAGTTCGTCGAACAGGGAGCCGGTGTCGGCGGCCCCGGCGGCTTCCAGCTCCACGCCAAGGTAGCTGCGGGCCAGGACGTCGGTCTTGTGGCTGCGTTCGGGGCCGAGCAGGTAGTGCATCAGGGCGATGTCTTCGAGGCGGCCGGCCAGGCGGATGCCGCGGGCGGCCAGCGCGTTGGCCTGCGCCTTGAGGTCGGCGCCGGCCTTCACGACGGCGGTGTCTTCCAGCAGCGCCCGGAAGTCTTCCGGCGCCCCCTCGGCCACCCCCGCCTCCGTCGCCACGAACATCCTATCTCCCTGCAGGTTAATCGCTACCTTGGCCGGGGCTGTGGCTGCCAGCTGGCTCGGCTCCAGACATCTTCGCGCTTCGCGCTCATCCCACCGCTGCGCTTCGCTTGCGGTCCCCCCGTTCACGAGGCCACGGGCGGCCACGGTTGCCGGAGGCACTAGCCTTCCGGCAGAATCCGAAGAGACAGAAACTTTCTTGAGGAGACGCTTCAGGGAGGGCATCTCGTAGCGGTCGAGGAGGGCGTCGAGCTCGGGCGTCTCGACGGTATCGAAGACGAGCTGCTCCGCCGTCACGTCCAGCGGGATGTCGGTCTTGATGGTGACCAGCCGCTTGGACAGGGCGATGTGGTCCTCCGCCGCGCGGAACTGCTCCTGCTGGCGCGCCGTCAGCTCGCCGAGGTGCTCATAGATCCCCTCGACGGTGCCGTATTTGCCCAGCAGCTTGGCCGCGCCGACCGGGCCCACGCCCTGCACGCCCGGGACGTTGTCCGAAGCGTCGCCGCAGAGCGCCAATATATCAATGACCTGCGCGGGCGCGGAAATCTTCCACTTGTCGCACACCTCCGCCACGCCGAGCAGCTCGCTCTCGCCGCCGCTCTTGCCCGGCTTGAGCTGCCGGACCCGCGGCGAGACCAGCTGGCCGTAGTCCTTGTCGGGCGTGACCATGCACACCTCGAACCCTTCCGCCTCGAAGCGCCTGGCGGCCGAGCCGATCACGTCGTCCGCCTCATAGCCCGGGATCATCAGCACCGGGATGTCCAGCGCCTCCACGATCTGCGTCAGCGGATCCAGCGCGGCGATCACCAGCGCGGGCGTCTCCCCGCGGTTGGCCTTGTAGGCGGGATACAGCTCGTTGCGGAACGTCCCGCCCGGCGGGTCGAAGCTCACGGCGATATGCGTCGGGCGCTCCCGGTCGATCAGCTCGAGCAGGTATTTCGTGAAACCGAACAGGATGGAGGTGTCGACCCCCTGCGAGTTGACCATCGGGCGCCCCAGAAAGGCATAATACATCTTGAAAATGAGCGCGTGGCCGTCGATGAGGAAAAGTTTCATAAAGCAAAGATGAAACTTTTTTTCGAAAGTTTCAAGAGGCGGATTTTGAGGTCTATAATACGCAAAATGGTGTGATTACAAGACGATTTGATTCATTTTTTTCGTATACTTGCATCCAAGATAATGCTATACCCAACTATAACCACCAAAAAACCATTTAAAAAATGCTGAAAAAACTACTGAAAGTGACGGGTATCCTGGCGATACTCCTCACTTTGGCGGGGTCTGTCACGGCTTCCGCCCAGCCCAGGGCACTCTTCGGCAAGGTCATCGATGCGAACGGTCAGCCGCTCATCGGTGCCGGCGTTGCAGTTCCCGGAACGACTAATGGTACCGTCACCGACGTGGACGGCAATTTCAACCTCCGCGTCACCCCCGGCACCACGCTCGAAATCTCCTGCCTCGGTTATGTGACCCGCCGCGTCTCCGCAGCCGACAACATGACCATTACCCTCCAGGACGACGCCGAGATGCTTGAAGAGACCGTGGTCATCGGTTACGGTGTCCAGCGCAAGAAACTCGTGACCGGTTCGACGGTCAGCGTTTCCGGCGAGAGACTCGCCGCCACGCATGCGGTCGACGCCTTCGGCGCCCTGCAGAGCCAGGCGGCCGGCGTGACCATCACCCAGAATTCCGGTCAGCCGGGCGAGAGCTTCAAGGTGACGATCCGCGGTATGGGTACCGTCGGTTCCAACACCCCGCTCTACGTCGTCGACGGCGTGCCGGGCGGCTCCATCACCGCCCTCTCCCCGGACGACATCGAGTCCATCGACGTCCTCAAGGATGCGGCCTCCAGCGCCATCTACGGTTCCCGTGCCGCCAACGGCGTCATCCTCGTGACCACCAAGAAGGGCAAGGCCGGCAACATCCAGGTCACCTTCGACGGCTACATGGGCTGGCAGAATCCCAACACCAACGGCGTCACCCCGCTGAACGCCAAGCAATACATGGAGATCAACGACCTGGCCTACGACATCCAGGGCGTCAACAAATACGACTGGGCCGCCCTCATCCCCAAGCAGTACGCCCAGATCCAGAACGGCACCTGGAACGGCACCAACTGGCTCGAAGAGACCACCGTGCACAACGCGCCGACCAGCAACGCCTCCATCAACATCCGCGGCGGCAGCGACATTTCCCGCTTCGCCATCGGTTTCAGCAAGTTCTCCCAGACGGGTACCATCGGTTATCCGGCCACGCCGCAGTATGACCGTACCACCGTCCGCCTCAACTCCGACTACTCCCTGCTCCGCAAGAACAACCGGGACATCCTCAAGTTCGGCGAGAACGTCACCTTCACCTACACCAACAGAAGGGGCCTCTCCATCGGCGGCATCTACGACAACAACGTCCGCGACCTCCTCTCGATGTGCCCGCTCATGCCGATCCGCAACGAAAATGGCGGCTGGTATGAATACGCCGACATCGTGGCCGACAACTGGGACTTCAGCTCCGAGATGGCCAACCCGCTCGCTGCGATCTACTATCGCCGCAGCAACCGCTACAACAAGGGCTTCCGCCTGCAGAGCAACTTCTTCCTGGAGTTCGCTCCCATCAAGGGCCTGACCTTCCGCTCCAGCGCCGGCTGGCTCTACAACCACAGCGAGAGCCGCAGCTACGTCCCGGTGTATCAGCTGAGCACCAAGACCTCCAACCCTGAGGACGACGTCCGCCAGGACCAGTCCTACAGCATGCGCTGGACCTGGGACAACACCGTCAACTGGGTGAAGTCCTTCGGCAACCACAACCTCGACGTCCTCCTCGGCCAGTCCCTCGAGAAGTGGGGTTATGGCAGCAGCGTGGGCGTCGGCAACTCCAACTCCCTGTTCCCGGGCTCCTTCGACCACGCCTACATCGTCAACGCGAACGTCGTGGACACCGCCTTCACCTCCATCAGCGGCAGCCCCAACAGCCAGGGAGCCATGTCTTCCTTCTTCGGCCGTATCAACTACAACTACGACGAGACCTACCTGTTCACGGCCGTGCTCCGCGCCGACGGTTCTTCCAACTTCGCCCGCGGTCACCGCTGGGGTCTCTTCCCCTCCGTGTCCGCCGGCTGGGTCCTGACCAACGAGCCTTTCATGGAGTTCAGCAAGGGCTGGCTCAGCTTCTTCAAGCTGCGCGGCGGCTGGGGCCAGAACGGTAACTGCGACATCCGGGCCTTCTCCTATGTCGCCAACATCGCCTTCGGTTCCAACTACTACTTCGACAACAAGGACAACCCCGGTCTGGGCGCCTATCCCGCCAACATCCCCAACCCGGACGTGACCTGGGAGACCTCCGAGCAGCTCAACATCGGCTTCGACGCCCGCTTCTTCAACAGCCGCCTCGGCGTGACCTTCGACTGGTACAACAAGGCCACCAAGGACTGGCTCCTTGAGGTTCCCGGCCTCGTGTCCGCCGGTGCCGACTGGCCGTTCGTGAACGCCGGTGCCGTCCGCAACCGCGGTGTCGAACTCCTCCTCTCCTGGAACGACAACGTCAACCGCGACTTCTCCTACGGCATCAACACCACCTTCTCCTACAACCAGAACAAGGTGACGTACATCGGCAACTCCGAGGGTATCATCCACGGTGGCTCCAACGCCATCGCGCAGAACACCGCCGAGCTCTACCGCGTCCAGGTCGGCTATCCGATCGGTTACTTCTGGGGCTACGAGATGGACGGCATCATCCAGAATGAGGCCGAAAAGCAGGCTTACCTCGACAAGTACTTCGGCGGCGACGCCTCCAAGAGCTTCCAGGGCAGCTCCATCCAGCCCGGTGACGTGATGTTCGTCGACCGCAACGGCGACGGCAAGATCGACGAGTCCGACAAGACCATGATCGGCGACCCGAACCCGGATATCACCGTGGGTCTGTCCTTCAACCTTGCCTACAAGGGCTTCGACTTCTCGCTCAACGGCCACGGCGCATTCGGCCAGCAGGTCGCCAAGAGCTACCGTCAGTTCTCCGACCACCCGGACGACAACTATTGCACCGACGTCTACACCAAGTACTGGAACGGCGAGGGCAGCACCAACCACTACCCGCGCTTCACCCACGGCAAGCACGTCAACATGTCCGAGCTTTCCCGCGTGTGGCTCGAGGACGCCGACTTCTTCAAGATCACCGACATCACGGTGGGTTATGACTTCAAGCGTCTCTTCAAGAACCTCCCGGTGGCCCGCTGCCGCCTGTTCGTGAACGCTTCCAACATGATCACCTTCACCGGCTACTCCGGTATGGATCCTGAGGTCGGTTTCGGCAACGGCACCAGCTGGGCATCCGGTATCGACAACGGTTACTATCCTTCCGCCCGCTCCTGGAGAGTCGGTGTGAATGTCACCTTTTAATCCCTGAAAGCCATGAAAAAAACAATCATATATACTGTAGCGAGCGCTTTGTGCCTGCTTATGCTCGGGGGTTGCGACGGATTCCTTGACACGGTCAACCTGACCCAGAAAGACTCCTCCAACTTCCCGGTCAACGAGACGGACGCCGTCCAGATGGTGAACGGCATCTACGTCGTCATGAACAGCAACCTCTCCGATCCGGAGGAGGACCCGTTCTTCATCTTCGACATCGCTTCCGACGACCGCCTGGGCGGCGGTAGCCAGAGCAACATCGGCGCCCAGGGCGTCGACCGTCTGATGAACTCCTACACCAACTGGATGCTTCCGGTCTGGAAGCAGCGCTACCGCGGTATCTTCCGCGCCAACTACGCGCTGGAGCACATGGACGACATCGAGACCTGGAGCTCCCCCGACAAGAAGAAGCAGCTGCTGTGCGAGGTCTACTTCCTGCGCGCCTGGTACTACTTCAACCTGGCCCAGGTGTTCAACGGCGTGCCTCTCTTCACCGACACCGCTTCGCAGAATGAGAACGCCCCGCGCGCTACGCCCGAGCAGGTCTACGCCCAGATCGCTTCCGACCTGAAGGCCGCCATCGAAGTCGCTCCCAACGCGAAATATCCCGAGTGCGGTATCGGCCGCGCCTCCAAGTGGGCTGCCGAGGGCATGATGGCCCGCGTGTGGCTGTTCTACACCGGCTTCTACAAGAAGGCCGACCTCCCGCTCGCCGAGGGTGGAAGCATCTCCAAGTCCCAGGTTGCCGCCTGGCTCGAGGACTGCATCAAGAACAGCGGCCACGCCCTGGTCAGCGACCAGCGCAACCTCTGGCCCTACACCAACCCCTACACCGCCAAGGACTACAAGTACGACCAGGACAACAACCTGGAGTGGGAGACCGACGAGAACATCGAGAGCATGTTCGCCATCAAGATGGGCAACAAGGCCAGCTATGACGAGAAGACGATCCGCCACAACCGTATCGTCGAGTTCTACGGCCTCCGCAAGACCACCGAGGCAGCCTTCCCGTTCTCCGTGCAGGGCTACTCCAACGGTCCCGTCTGCGAGAAGCTCTGGACCGACTGGGCCGCGGATCCCGACTACGCCGGCGACTACCGCCGCACGGGCTCCATCTGCGACCGCCTCGTCGAGATCCCGGACTATCCGGGCGACAAGGCCAAGGAAGTCGAGAACACCAACCTCCTCGCCAAGAAGTACATCGGCTGCGAGGCCTGGAACGAGGACCACTCCGCCCGCTACCTCAGCTACGCCAAGTACTACGGCAGTGAGAACAACCGCCAGACCGGTCTGACCCAGTCCCTGGTGTGGCTCCGCTTCGCCGACGTGCTGCTGATGCACTCCGAGCTGACCGACGGTGCCGCCGTGCTCGACGGCAAGAGCGGCATGAACGCCGTCCGCGCCCGCGCCGGCCTGAAGGACGTGGCTTACAGCCTCGAGGCCCTCAAGAAGGAGCGCCGCTACGAGCTCTGCTTCGAAGCGATCCGCTGGAACGACCTGCGCCGCTGGGGCGATGTCGCCGAGATCGTCAAGAACCAGGCTGGCAACAAGGTCCTCAACGAGAAGTACGAGGGTGAGTATGCGTTCACCAACGACTACATGCAGCGCTACAACGAGACGGACGGTGGCTTCTTCAAGATCCCTGAGGACCAGGTCACGCTGTCCGAGGGTGTCCTGGAGCAGAACCCGGGCTGGGGCGCCGGCACCAACTGGGCCAAGGGCGACCTCCCTTACTTTAAGAAATAAGCCGCTTTGCGGTCTAAATGTGAAAGCGCCTCCCATCGCGGGAGGCGCTTTCTTTCGTTTTCGGCCAATTGCTTTCACAAAATATGCGTGGCCCATTATCGAAATCCTTTAATGTTTTTCTGCAAGTCTTTTCCTTATAAAAGGACTAATCTTGCATTGCTCTTCCCACGGAGGAGTACCGCATTTTTAAAACGGACGCGCATTTTATCAACCTTTTTAACTAAAAACCAACAACACAATGTTCAAAAAACTGATGAAACTGTCAGGCATCCTGATGATCTTCCTCACCCTGTGCGGAGGATACCAGGCATCCGCCCAGAACCGGACCATCAGCGGCAAGATCGTTGACACCGGCGGACTGCCGGTCATCGGCGCCGCCGTCATGGTCGTGGGCAACACGCAGATCGGTACGGCAACCGACCTCGACGGCCTCTTCTCGCTGAGCGTTCCCGCCGGAGCATCCATCTCCATCGAGAGCATCGGCTACAAGGGCCAGACGATCGCGGTGGGCAACCAGACCACCTTCAACATCGTCCTCGAAGAGGATGCCGAGATGCTTGAAGAAACCGTCGTCATCGGATACGGCGTGCAGAAGAAGAGTGACCTCTCCGGCTCCGTCGCCTCCGTCAAGTCGGCCGAACTCATGGACCGCTCGACCACCGACGCCGCCGCCGCCCTCCAGGGCAAGGCCGCCGGTGTCCAGATCTTCAACGCCTCCGGCGCGCCGGGCGAGGGTTCCTCGATCCGTGTCCGCGGTATCTCCTCCAACAGCGGCTCCGGCCTCGGCCCGCTCCTCATCGTGGACGGTCTGAAAGTGGACAACATCAACTACCTCGATCCTTCGATGATCGAGTCCATGGAAGTCCTGAAGGACGCCGCCTCCGCCGCCATCTATGGTGCGCAGGCCGGTAACGGCGTCGTGCTCATCACCACCAAGAGCGGCACCAAGAGCAAGGACGGCACCATCTTCTACAACTACAAGCTCTCCGTCGACCGCCTCGGCCACCACGCCCAGGTCATGAACGCGCAGCAGTACATCGACTGGCAGCACACCGCCGGCCTGCTCGGCACCGCCGAGGAGCTCATCGCCAACGGCACCTGGGACGGCGTGACCGACACCAACTGGGCCGACGTCCTCTACGGCACCGGCTACACGCACAACCACACCTTCGGCGCCCAGGGCGGCAACGACCGCGGCTCCTATTTCCTGTCCTTCAACTATGTCGACCAGGACGGTATGGCCCGCGGCGACAAGGATGTGTACAAGCGTTTCACCGCCCAGGTCAACGCCGACTACAAGATCAAGCCCTGGTTCACCGTGTCCTCCAACACCTCCATCGAGCGCTACCAGCGCCAGGCCCTCGGCGAGCACTCCGAGTATGCCGGCAGCGGCGCCGGCCTGCTGGGCACCCTCATCATCGACCCGCTCACCCCGGTGTACTTCAAGTCCTATGAAGAGCTGAGCTCCGGCATGCAGCGCGCCGTCGACGCCGGCGTGCAGAAAGTCTATCGCCCGGCCGACCATCCGGACTGGTGGTACTCCACCTCCAAGATCCTCGAGGGCGACGGCATCAACCCGCTCATCTACCGCGACCGCAACGAGAACAAGTCCGAAGGATGGAACATCCGCGGCACCGTCTCCGCCAACCTGACTCCGTTCAAGGGTCTCGTGTTCACCTCCCGCCTCGGCTACCGCATCGCCCAGAGCTACTCCAGCAACTACGAGGAGCCGTTCTATGTCAATGCGAAGGCCTACTCCACCACCTACCGGATCAGCGCATCTTCTTCCCAGAACTACTACTATCAGTGGGAGAACTTCGCCAACTTCAACAAGGACTTCGGCAAGCACAGCGTCAGCGCCATGGCCGGTATGTCCTATACCCATTCCGACAACCGCAGCGTCGGCGCCAGCCTCGAAGGCGAGGACCCGCTGAAGGGCTATGCGGAGAATTTCCGCTACCTCACGCAGGACAACGGCTCCGGCACCAAGGGCATCAGCGGCGGCGCCCCCAGCCAGTCCGCACAGATCTCCTACTTCGGCCGTCTGGGCTACACCTACGACAACCGCTATAACGTCCAGACCAACTTCCGCGCGGATGCTTACGACTCCTCCAGACTCTCCCCGAAGAACCGCTGGGGCTACTTCCCTTCCGTCTCCGGCTTCTGGAACATCAGCAACGAGCGCTTCTTCAAGGACAACGTGAACAGGAACCTGATCAGCTTCCTGAAGGTCCGCGCCTCCTGGGGTATCAACGGTAATATCTCCGTCCTCTCCGGTTATCCTTACTCCACCGCCATCTCCTACAACAGCCAGAGCTACCAGTTCGGCGACACCAGCGACCTGACCCTGGGTTCCATCCCCGACGGTCTCGCCAATCCGGACCTGACCTGGGAGACCTCCGTGCAGACTGACCTCGGTCTCGACCTGCGCATGTTCAACAACCGCCTGACCTTCGGCTTCGACTGGTACAACAAGAACACCGAAGGCCTGCTCGTGAACATTTCCCCGAAGGCGGAAGTGGGTATCGGCAGCACCACCGTCAACGCCGGCGCCGTCAACAACCGCGGCTTCGAGTTCGAACTCGGCTGGCAGGACACCGTCGGCGACCTGCACTACAGCATCAACGCCAACCTCTCCACGCTTGAGAACAAGGTCACCTACCTGGAGCCTTCCGTGGGCCACCAGAGCGGTACCGGCTTCGCCAACTACAAGCTCAAGACCTACTTCGAGACCGGCTATCCCGTGTGGTATCTCCGCGGCTTCAAGTATGCGGGCATCGGCGAGAACGGCAAGGCCAACTTCTACGACATCGAAGGCAACATCACCCAGAGCCCGACCGACAACGACCTGCAGTTCATCGGCAACACCCTGCCGACGCTCACCTACGGTCTGACCGTGCGCCTGGAATGGAAGGGTCTCGACTTCACCCTGTTCGGAACCGGCGCGGGCGGCAACAACCTCGTCCCCTGCGTGTACCGTACCCAGCACATGAACGTCAACTCCCTGACCTATTTCTACAACGAAGCCGGCAAGTCCATCCCGACCATCGACAAGATCTGGGACCAGACCGACTTCTGGAGCTCCGACGCCACGATGTTCAAGGGCGACTACTTCAAGATCAAGCAGATCCAGCTCGGCTACTCCCTGCCGAAGAAATGGCTCAACAAGATCTTCATCAGCAGCATGCGCATCTATGCTTCTATGGACGACTGGTTCGTCATCACGAACTATCCCGGCTTCGATCCGGAGACCGCCTCGACCGGCGGCACGTCCGGCCGCGGCCTTGACAAGGGTTCCTACCCGAACGCCAAGCGTCTTCTCTTCGGTGTCAACATTTCCTTCTAATCTGACATGATCATGAAAAAATACATCATCTTTGGTTTGTCCGCTGCACTGGTGTTCTCCACCACTTCATGCGACCAGAACCTGCTGAACATCCAGCAGAAGGGTGTCATCGCCTACGAAGATTTCTATCAGACGGACGACGACGCAAAGTCTGCCCTGACGGCCGTCTATGCCGAGTTCATCAACACGTTCAGCAACTCCGGCGGCGTCAACAACCCTTCCTGGAACGTCGTGTCCAACGCCTGCGGCGATGAGCTCTACTGGGGCGGCGGCAAGAAGAACGGCAGTAGCGAAGGCGCCCAGGACATGAACGAGTTCCGCGGCACCTACAACAGCACCATCAAGCACATCAAGACCATCTACAAGCAGCTGTATACCCTTATATACAAGTGCAACCTGGTCATCGACAACTTCTATGGCGAGAGCGGCGAGCTGATGGATACGCCCACCAAGAAGCAGTGCGTGGCGGAAGCGCGCGTCGTGCGCGCCTGGGCCCACTTCATCCTGGCCAGCTACTGGGGCACCCCGCCCCTCGTGGACCACGTCCTCCCCGGCGACGCCTGCCCGACCAACAGTGACCATCAGGAGCTGATGAACTGGGTCATCGCGGAATACAAGGCCGCCATCGCCGACCTGGCCCCTGTTTCCGCCAAGAAGCAGACGACCGACTCCTACCGGATCAACCCGATGAACGCCTACGCCCTGCTCGGCAAGGCCCAGGTCTTCAACAAGGACTGGGCCGGTGCCAAGGAGAGCCTCAAGAAGGTCATCGACTCCAACTTCTACGCGCTCACCCCGGGCGAGCAGATCGCGGACCTCTTCCACGTGGCCGGCGACGGCAACGAGGAGAAGGTGCTCGAGATGAACTATGTCTACAACGACAGCTTCGGCAAGTACGGCGCCGGCAAGTTCCACTACCAGCGCAACCAGGCCCTGTTCCTCCGTATGCTCAAGGCCTATCCGGACATCCTCATCAAGGAAGAGGGCTGGGGCAACAACTGCGCTCCGACCAAGCCGTTCGTCGACGCCATGCTGGCCCACGAGCCGAATTCCTTCCGCCGCAAGGCCTGGTTCGCTTCCTACGAAGAGATCCTGACCGACTACAGCTACACCGACTTCAAGGGCAAGAACATCGACGCCAACAGCGACGGCACGATGAAGACCCGCGAGGAGAAGCTGATGGACCCGAACCGCGGTCTCGACTTCAACAAGTATGACGAGCTCTACGCGAACTACGGCTACTTCTTCATGAAGTTCATGCCGCGCGCCTGCGACCTGATCCCGAACAACTCCACCGTGACCGAGGAGAACCGCACCGTGATGCGCTACGCCGAGGTCCTGCTCCTCTATGCAGAGGCCTGCGCCCAGAGCAGCTCCGACCTTGACGAAGGCCTGAAGGCCCTCAACCTGGTGGCCGAGCGCGCCGGCGCCCCGACCTACAGCGCCTGCACGATGGACAACGTCAAGCAGGAGAAGTGGTTCGAGCTGGCCTGGGAAGGCACACGCTTCCTCGACCTCGTCCGCTGGGGCGACGCCGCCGAGAAGCTCGCCTTCCGGAGCCACGACGAGACGCCGTACCTCTTCGACGAGTTCTACGTGCACGGCACGAAGGGCAAGGAGATGAGCGGCAAGCCGCACAAGGCAAAGATCATCTTCAAGGACGACGGCTGGGCTGCCTCCGGCGGCGGCTACCAGGTCGGCAAGCACGAACTCTATCCTTTCCCGTTCGACGTGATCGAACTCAATCCCTGGGATGAGGAGAAGAAAGTCGGCCTGAAGCAGAATCCGGGTTGGTAATAGCCCATATCTTTCATTTCCTTTAGAGAACGAGCCCCCTAGTCGGGGCTCTTTCTTTTTTTATTCATTTTTCTTCAAAAATGATTCACTTATTTGTTTTGAAAGCGCTTTAGTCTGTTTTTGAAACTCTTTTATTGATTTTTGAATGCCGCAAGCATCCGAATCTTCTATTTTTGCCACAACACAGATGCGACGCGAAAAACTATTTACACCAATCCTATAATTAATCCTTAATTAAAACGCACATGCTAAAACATCTGATGAAGGTGGCGAGTATCATGATGATACTTCTCACTTCGCTCGGAAGCTTCTCCGCTTCTGCACAGAACCGGACCATCAGCGGTAAAGTCGTGGACGCCGGCGGACAGCCGGTCATCGGCGCCGCGGTCATGGTGGTCGGAAATTCCCGCATCGGTACGGCTACGGACCTCAACGGCGCATTCTCCCTGAGCGTGCCCGCCGGTGCCAACATCTCCGTGGAGAGCATCGGCTACAAGGCCCAGAGCTTCCCGATCGGCAACCAAACCACATTCAACATCGTCCTCGAAGAGGACACCGAGATGCTCGAAGAGACCGTTGTGATCGGTTACGGCGTCCAGAAGAAGAGCGACCTTTCCGGTGCTGTTTCTTCCGTCCGCAGAGAGGATCTCGAGAACCGTTCTACCACCGATGCAGCGGCTGCCCTGCAGGGTAAGGCCGCCGGTGTCCAGATCATCAACTCCTCCGGCGCTCCGGGTGAAGGTGCTTCGATCCGCGTCCGCGGTTACTCCTCCAACTCCGGCAGCATCGGACCGCTCCTCATCGTTGACGGTCTGAAGGTGGACAACATCCAGTACCTCGATCCTTCCATGATCGAGTCCATGGAAGTCCTCAAGGACGCCGCCTCCGCAGCTATCTACGGTGCCCAGGCCGGTAACGGTGTCGTGCTCATCACCACCAAGACCGGCGCCTCCAACAACGGCGCCTCCCGCATTACCTACAACGGCCGCTTCACGCTCCAGTCCCTGGGCAAGAAGGCCGACATCTTCAATGCCAAGGATTACATTGAATATCAGAGCGCTATCGGCAACATCACCCAGGAGCAGCTCAATGCAAACGGCTACAACGGCACCGACACCAACTGGTATGACGCAGTGTTCGCTCCCAGCTGGAGCCAGCAGCACGGCATCACCTTCCAGGGCGGCAACAACAAGGGCCACTTCTTCACGGCTCTCAACTATGTCGACCAGGACGGTATCGTCGTTGGCAAGAAGGACGTCTACAACCGTCTGACCGCCCAGGTCAACGCCGACTATCAGCTCTACAAGTGGTTCTCCGTCTCCACCAACAACTCCTTCGAGAAGTGGAGCCGCAAATCCGTCTCCTCCGGCTACGGTTCCGTGCTGAACTCCGTGGTCTCCCTCGACCCGCTGACCCCTCCTTACATCAGCGACATCAAGGACACCCCGGGCGGCATGCAGGAGCACTTCCTCGCCGGCGATCCCATCCCGAGGGACCCGACCCACAACAACGACTTCTACGGCACCTCCAAGTACCTCCAGGAGTCCACGGGTAACCCGCTCTTCCAGAGAGACAAGAGCGACAGCAGCAGCGAGGGTATCAACGTCCGCGGTAACTTCACCGCCAACCTGACCCCGCTCAGCGGCCTGGTGTTCACGTCCCGCTTCGGTTACCGTATCGCCCAGAGCAGCAGCCACAGCTACTCCGAGCCTTACTGGCTGACCTCCATGGCCCAGAGCTCCAACTACTCTATTTCCGCGAACGTCAACACGAGCTACTACTATCAGTGGGAGAACTTCGTGAACTACAACAAGAACTTCGGCAAGCACGCCGTCAACGCGATGGCCGGTATGTCCTACACCGAGAGCCACAACGACAATGCGAGCATCTCCTCCGACGGTACTGACATCCTCCGCGGCTACGCCGAGAACTTCCGCTACATCTCCTACCTGCTTTCTGACGCCACCAAGACCGTCAGCAACGCTCCGGGTATGAGCGCCAACATGTCCTACTTCGGCCGTCTGGTCTACACCTATGACAACCGCTACAGCGTGCAGGCCAACTTCCGCGCCGATGCGTTCGACTCCTCCAAGCTCTCCAAGCAGGCCCGCTGGGGTTACTTCCCCTCCGTCTCCGGCTACTGGACCATCAGCAACGAGCCGTTCTTCAAGAACAACGTGTCCCGCGACGCCATCTCCTTCCTGAAGCTGCGTGCTTCCTGGGGTATCAACGGTAACATCTCCGTCCTCGGCAACTACAGCTACTCGACTTCCATCTCCCTCAACGGCGAGTTCTACCAGTACAATCCTTCCGCCGGCGACGGTCGTCCGACCTACGGTTCCCGTCCTTCCGGCCTCGCGAACCCGAACCTGAAGTGGGAGACCCTCCGCCAGACGAACGTGGCTCTCGACGCCCGCTTCCTCAACAACCGTCTGTCCGCCACGGTCGAGTGGTACAAGAAGCTCACCAACGACCTGCTCATCAACGTTTCCCCGCTTCCGGAGATCGGTGTGTCCAACTCTACGGTCAACGCCGGCCAGGTGCTCAACACCGGTATCGAGACTGAACTCTCCTGGAAAGACCACATCGGCGACTTCTCCTACAGCATTTCCGGTAACTTCTCCTACAACAAGAACGAAGTTCTCGACGTGCACGCCCTCGTGGACCGTATCACCAACGACCCTGTCAGCGGCCTGAACGAGAAGGTCACCACGACCTTCGAGAAGGGCTACCCGATCTGGTTCTTCCGCGGCTACAAGTATGCCGGCGTGGACGCTGCGACCGGAGCTCCGCTCTATTACAACAAGGCCGGCGAGAAAGTCTCGACCGTCAGCGACAACGACATGCAGTACCTCGGCGAAGGCATCCCGACCATCAACTACGGTGTGACCATCAACCTCGCCTGGAAGGGTCTCGACCTCATGATCTTCGGCACCGGCGCCGCCGGCAACGAGATCTACAACCTCATGGTCTCCGCCGACCGTCCCAAGACGAACTGCCTGAACACCTTCTGGAAGAACTCCTGGGGCAACCCTGCCGTCGACAAGGCTACTGCCAAGTATCCTGACATGAAGCAGGTCGCCCAGAGCTGGGACTTCTGGAGCTCCAGCGCCGCCGTCTTCGACGGTTCCTTCTTCAAGATCAAGCAGATCCAGCTCGGTTACACGCTGCCCAAGTCCCTCACCTCGAAGGCCCTGATCAGCGACCTCAGATTCTTCGTCTCCCTGGACGACTACTTCACCTTCACGAAGTACCCGGGCGCCGATCCTGAGACGGCTTCCTTCAACAACTCCACTTCCCGTGGTGTCGATTCCGGTTCGTATCCTACCTCCAAGAAGGTTGTGTTTGGTGTGAATCTGTCGTTCTAATGCTTAAAAGATCCTGAATATGAAAAAGATACTTTATCCGGTTCTCGCTATCGCCTGCCTTTTCACGGTCGCTTCCTGTGAGAAGAACCTTGACATCCAGCAGAAGGGTGTGACGGCATACGAGGATTTCTACAAGACCGACGATGATGCCGAAGCTGCCATGGCCGCCGCCTACGCACGCTTCTCCACCTATGTCACCGGCCGTGGCAACGCGTTCATCTACACGCCGCTCAAGGCCGCCCTCAACAACTGCGGTGACGACATGTTCGCTGCAGGTTCCAACTTCGGCGACAACGACTACATGGCCGCTCTCAACGAGTTCCGCTATGACTCCGGCAACGAAGTGCTCAACAACCTGTATACCGGCTGCTTCCTCGCGAACTACGCCTGCAACCTGGTCATCGACAACTTCAAGGACGGTCTGCCCGACGGCAACAAGACCGAGACGACCAAGCGCGTGGTCGCCGAAGCCCGTGTGCTCCGCGGCTACATCTACTTCCTCCTCACCTCCCTGTGGAATACGCCGCCGTTCATCGACCACGTGATCGCCGACGGCCTGCCGTACAACAGCGACAAGGATCCGGAGAACCCGATCAGCCACGAAGAGCTCTACAAGTGGATCGCCAGCGAGTGCGAGGCCGCCGCTGCCGACCTCAAGCCGAGGAGCGATGCCGACGGTGCCGTCCGCGTGACCCAGGGCTTCGCACAGGCCCTCCAGGGCAAGGCCCTCCTCTTCGCCAAGGATTACACCGGCGCGAAGGCCGCCCTCGAGAAAGTCGTCAAATCCGGCGCCTACAAGCTCGTCGACGGCAAGGACTACTGGCAGAACTTCCACTCCGAAGGCGACGCCAACGCAGAGAAGGTCTTCGAGAGCAATATCGAATTCAACAGCGGCATCGGCGCCTGGGGCGGTATCAACCAGCGCTCCACGTGGATGGAAGCCCAGATCTGGAACTGGCGTACCGACCACTTCGTGGACGGCTCCTCCCCGCAGGGCATCTACACCGGTGGTTGCGACGGTTGGGGCGGACTCGGTGTCCCGCAGTGGTTCGGTGACGAATTCTTCGCGAATGACGGTCACTCCTTCCGCTTCGACGCCACGCTCAAGCACATCGACGATGTCATCTACGGCATGCAGTATGGCGACGCCGTCGTGGACAACGGCAAGAAGGTCAACGACATGACGGTCGATGAGAAGAAGGCCAGCAAGGCCATCGGCATCGCCGACGTCAAGGACGGTCTCTACGGCCAGTCTTTCTGGCTGCCGTTCAAGCAGCTCGTCCGCGCCAACGACTGCGTGGGTGACTATGGCAACAACGTCCGTATCAACAACAACGTCGTGATGCGTTACGCCGAGGTTCTCCTCCTCTACGCTGAGGCTTGCCTCCAGACCGGTGACAACGCCGGCGCTCTCGACGCCATCAACCAGATCCAGAAGCGTGCCGGTTCCAAGACCATCAGCACCTCCGTCGACATGAACGTGCTCAAGAAGGAGAAATCCTATGAGCTCTGGCTCGAAGGCTGCCGCTGGCTCGACCTCGTCCGCTGGGGCGACACCGATCGCGTGAAGCAGGCCGGCCAGGCCGTTCCGAAGCTCTTCGACAAGCTCTTCCGCGCTCCCGCCGCGGGCGAGAAGGTCAACTGGGAGAACGGCGACGAGGCCAGCAGCCGCTTCTACACCGTCGATACCCATGAGGCTATCGACGCCAGCTGGAAGGTCGGTTTCAAGGACAACCAGCACGAATTCTTCCCGTATCCTACTTCTGTGATGATGAAGAACCCGAACCTCGTCCAGAACCAGGGCTGGGAATAAGAATTAATATTCGCCTACATACGAATATTTGATTAGTGGGTGGGAGGCTTCCTGAGAAGGAAGCCTCCCTTTTTTTGTTGCGCCAAAAGTCTTATCTTCGCAATATGATCAAAGAAATGACCCTGCCCGCGTCGGCCGACGGCCTGTCGCTCGCGATGCTCGCCAGCGTCCCGGAAGGAGCGCCCCGGGGCGTCGTCCAGCTCGTGCACGGGATGTGCGAGCACAAGGAGCGCTATATCCCCTTCATGGAATGGCTGACCGCACGCGGCTATGTCTGCGTCATCCACGACCACCGCGGCCACGGCGCGTCCGTCAGGAGCGCCGACGACCTCGGCTACCTCTATGACGGCGGCTGGCAGGCGCTGGTGGAGGACGTCCGCGTGGTCTCGGACTGGATCCGGGAGCAGTGGCCGGGGCTGGACTACACGCTCTTCGGCCACAGCATGGGCTCGATGGTCGTCCGCT
>LUZH01000029.1 GCA_001602885.1 Bacteroidales bacterium Bact_16
AGGGGCCGCCGCGACGCTTTGCGGGTCATACGCGTCGCAGCCCGGGATGCCGAAGCTGACGATGCGCGCGCCCATCAGGTCGGGGTCGGCGTCGCGGTTGATATATACATCCGCAGGCACGGTCACGGTCGTGGTGCCGGATACGTTGGATTTCAGGTCCACGCCGTCCGCCATGCCCGTCAGCGCGCAGCCGCCGGCGCTGCCGACGACGCGGCCGTCGTTGTGGACAAGGTGGATCTGGACCAGCCAGATATAGTCGGCCGGCGTCAGCGTTCCGCCCACGCGGATGACGAAGCGGCCGTCGATGAATTCGTAGTCCTCCATCTTGTCGGAGATGAACTGGTCGGGCGTGTACAGCGTGAAAAGTCCGTCCGGCTGCAGCACGACGGGGTCGCTCTCCGCCTTCATCCCGGCGGCCTTGGTGGCGCGCTCCTTCTGGCTGAGCGTCAGGACGGGCGAGGAAAGTTGCAAGCCGGGTGAGATCACGCGCGTGTAGGCATAGACATCGTTAGGGTTCGTCGTCGTGTCGAATAACAGGGCCTCCGAGTCGTTGTTATGGAAGAGGAAATCGTAGGAACCCGCGATGGCGCGGATATTTCCGGAGGTCCCCATGAAGTTGTATTCTTGACGCGAGGTGATCTCACCGTCGGCGTTGCGTGCATAAGAGTACATCCGGACGCTCCCGGGCGTGTTGTAATCCACGTCGCCCATGATCCTGGCGTTCCAGCCGAAATTCCAGCGGGCTTCCCAGTCCACCTGCCACAGGGCGACCACGTCCAGGTCCAGCTCGAGGGCGACGTTCACGTCGACGGCCTGGCGGAGATGGAGGGGCGGGTCGATCCGGCAGCCGCAGGCGAAGAGCGGCAGCAGGAACCATATTATGAGTCTGCGTGCTTTCATCTGCGTTTGCGGTTGAAAAGGTCGATGCCGAGGGAAATATAGACGCGCGTCGGTCCGGCCCAGAAGAAGCGCTGGTTGCGCTTGCGGAACTGGGCGGGGTCGCCGGTGTAGTCGTAGTAGTAGCGGTGCGTGGCGTCGTTGCCGTAGACGTACGGGTCGTACTGCGCGAGGAATGCGCCCAGCGCCACGCCGCAGTCCAGATACAGGCGGCTCTTGCCGAACAGCCACTTGTGGCCGAGGCCCAGGGAGGCGCCGACGCCTTCGCCCTGCCAGCCGCGCTCGTCCCAGCCGAGGCCGAAACGGGCGGCGTTGGCGCCGGCCTGGAGGTAGAGGCCGCGGAAGCGGTCTTCGCGGGCCGGGAAATAGCGGCGCGCCCACAGGCTGATGTTGTTGATCTGCAGGAAACGATGCGTGTCCCAGTGCTTCCACATCGGCCACTCGACGTCCATCCCGTAGGTGAAGTGGCGCGAGCGGGCCGGATAGTATTCGAGGCTCAGGCTGGGGATGGAGGTGATCCCGTAGCCGGGCACGTAGGTGATGTCGTAAATGAGGTTGGTGCTGATGCCCAGCACCGGCCGCAGGGCGCGGCGATGGAGCGCCGGCACGCTGAGGAAGTCCGGCTGCAGCGCGATGGCGGGGATGTCCCAGTCTTCTTCAGTGATATCCAGCGCGAAATCCGTGTCGGGGATGAACGGGGCGGTGTAGAAGGACGTGACGGAGGCGTTCCGGTAGGTGGGATAGAGACTGCGTGCGTATCTGCTCCAGCCGGGAATGCCGTTGAGGCGCTCCTCCTTGCGGTCCGCGCTGGCGTCGGAGTCGATGATGTCGAGGACGGCGCGCCGCGTCTCGCCGGCAAGCAGGCTGTCTGCCGCGACTTCCTCGCGCAGGTCCGCCCAGGCTTCGCCGTCCGTGCGGATGGTCAGGATGCTTTCGAAATAGGGATAGCGGCGGACGAAGTAGCTGCGGAGCGCCTCGGCGCGGCGCTGCGTGAGCGTGGCGTTGAACGGCTCCGGCCCGTCCATGGAGGCCTTGCCCACGAGGACGACCGTATCGCCCGGGACCGGAACGCGGTCGCGGAACAGGGAGTCCAGACGCTCGAGCGAAGCCTTATTATATTTATAGGTAGGACGGACCGTCGCGTCGCCGAGCGGGAAGTAGATCACCACAGGTTCCTGGCTGGTGACGAGGGGTTCCTGGCAGGCGGTTGAATTTCCGTTTGGAGAAACTTCCGTTTTTAAGATGAAGCAAAGGGGTTGCCCGTCGGTGGGGAGAAAATTGCCCTGCAGGGCCGAAATGACGCCGGAATTCTGGCTTGAACCGGGCTGCGGGATGTTGGAAACCGTTACCACCGGGGCCTCCTGCGGGGCCTCTACGTGCGTCTGCGCTTGTCCGGGATTAATCCCGGACAAAAACATAAGCGTGAAAGTGATAATCGGTTGCATTTCCGTGGGTGTGGAATTATTTGTTTGTTGATCACAAAGTTAGCTTTTTCCACGTATCACGAAATACCCGATACCGCCGTTTTATTTTCGAATCAAATAAATTGTTTTTTTAAAATGTATAAA
>LUZH01000030.1:0-8099 GCA_001602885.1 Bacteroidales bacterium Bact_16
GCCGACAGCTATGCCTCCGTCCTGCAGCGCAGCTTCGGCATCATGAACCACACCATCGCGCGGCTCCAGGTCGAGCTCTATAAACCCGACATCCTCGTCAACCTGCCGTTCGACTCCTACCACGGCGTATACGGCTATTCCCACGCCGAGGAAATCGTACAGGAGGGCCGCACCCTGATGAACGAGGCGCTGGACCGCTACGAGGCGCAGGCGGCTACCGCTTGATCACGTCGAGCCGCCAGGTGATGCCGATGTCGAAATTGTCGACGCCGATCGAACTGCTCTTGAAATAGACGGCGTGCAGGCGCAGCTTGTTCCGGTCGGGGAGCGGGAAGAATTCCACCCCGCAGCCGGCGTAGACGTTGCGCGTGCCGGGCGCGACGGCCAGGTCGAGCGCCCGCCCCTCCGCGTCCACGTTGGCGATGTCGTTGCTCTCATAGCCGCCCTTGGCGCACAGATTCCATTTGCCGACGGTCCAGATGATCTTGGAGATGACGGTATAGTCCGAGAAGAAATTCCGCTGCCCCGCGCCCGCGCGGTTCATCCATTCCACGTCGATCGCCAGCTTGTCGAAGACGAGGCGGTTGCCCAGCGCGATGTAGTTGACCGTGCGGTGGAACTCGTCCTGCACGAAGTTGACGCTCCAGAGGGTGCTCCACCAGGGGGCGAAACGGCCAGTCCAGGCGAAGTTGAAGGCGTAGAGGTTCTGGAAACCCAGCGAGAGGGGAGAGTTGCAGAACTGGAAGGCCAGGGTCTGCCCTTCGGCCAGCGCGTACTCGGCATTGACGCCGAAGGCGAATCCCTGATAGAGGTTGTTGCAGAAATTGCTGTAGTAGTAGACGTCGATCGGGACGGCGTCGAACTCGTAGCCGCCGATCAGCACGGCGTTCTTGCCCACGGTGAACGCCCAGCGCGGCGTGGCCTGCCAGCGCAGATAGAGGAAGTCCGTAGCGTTGAACATGTTGCGCTCGTCGAAAACCTTCTTGTTGAGGCGCTGCCGGATGCGGAAATCCAGCTTGTCCGTGAGCGTGCCGCGGACGTTGAGGTTGAAATGGTCGCCGGTGAACTGGCTGTTGTACCGCCCGTCCGCGACCTCCTGGTGGAAGGACGCGCGGGTGTCGAAATAGAGCTCCGAGACGGCCGGCTGCGCGTGCGCGGCAAAGCCGGGCAGCAGCGCGCCGAGCAGGAGCGCCAGGCGCAGGATGCGGATATGCGATTTCATAGGTCGTCAGTTTTGTGCAGATAAAAATAGCAAAAAAAAAGACACCTGCGATCAGGTGTCTGCCGAAACAGGGTGGGAGATACTGGGTTCGAACCAGTGACCCCTTGCTTGTAAGGCAAGTGCTCTGAACCAACTGAGCTAATCTCCCGAGTGTTGCGCTGGCCTTTTGTAAGGGCTGCAAAGATAGGACTTTTTCAGTTTCCCGCCAAATTATTCGCTTTATTTCAAAAATTGTGGCATCTTTGCACCATCATTCGGGGATGTTCTGGTTTTGACAGCACTGATTTCGGATGGTAAGCACGTCGGGCGTAGGGGGCTGGCCCGTTAATCCCAGTCTTCGAGCCATAACTGGCAACTACAATTATTCGTACGCTTGCTAATCTCCAAGAGATTGAGCATTAATCGATACCGCCTAGGCTGCGGTACGACGTATATCCCTCCTGCTTTAGGCCGGTTCAGCCAGGACCCAGGGGTATCATCAAAACCGGATGCGCGCCTCAGACGCCTCTAAGGGACGCTAAGATTCAGAGGATAAGTCCGCGGTGGCCTGCCTTCCGGCAGCTTCGGACCGACAATTAAAGGAAGGATAAGCGTGTAGAAAGCTACCTGGGACTTTGTTTGGACGGCGGTTCGACTCCGCCCATCTCCACAAAAAAGGGCTTCTGGATTTCCAGAAGCCCTTTTTCGTTTCCTTTTGGATCACATTAAATCAGGTCGAGGGCGACCTGGATCATGTTGGTGAAGGTGGTCTGGCGCTGCTCGGCGGTGGTCTTCTCGCCCGTGAGGACGTGGTCGGAGATCGTGCAGATCGTCAGCGCGCGCTTGCCGGCGTAGGCGGCGTTCATATAGAGCGCGGAGGCCTCCATCTCGACGGCCAGCACGCCCATCTTGCGCCATTGCTCCGTCTTGGGGTTGGCGGAGTAGAAGACGTCGGACGAGACGACGTTGCCGACCTTGTAGCGGAAGCCGTGGGCCTCGCAGGAGGCCGCCGCGGCGCGCAGCAGGTCGAAGTCGGCGATCGGCGCGAAGGTGCCGGGCAGTTCGTACTGGGAGCCGTAGTTGGAATCGGTGCAGGCGCCCTGCGCGATCACGAGGTCGCCCAGGTGCAGGTCCATGCTGTAGGAGCCGGCGGAGCCGACGCGCATGATGGTCTTGACGTCGTAGAAGTTGAACAGCTCATACGTATAGATACCGATGGAGGGGATGCCCATGCCGTGGCCCATCACGCTCACGCGCTTGCCCTTGTAGGTGCCGGTATAGCCCAGCATGCCGCGGACGTTGTTGAACTGGACAGGATTCTCGATGAAGTTCTCTGCAATGAATTTGACGCGGAGCGGATCGCCCGCCATGATGACAGTCTCGGCAATTTCGCCTTTCTGTGCCCCGATGTGGGGAGTAGGAGTATTGGCCATATGCTAGTCTTGTTATTGGTTTCTTTTCTGCAAAGATATGCAAAAATCGTTCGCCTACGAGATTAATTTGCTAAATTTGCGTTTCCAAAGTCAATTTCAGCTATGAATATCGAGCTCAATGATAAGCAATTACCGGTCCTTCTGATCACCGGTTACCTGGGGAGCGGCAAGACGACGCTCCTGAACAGGATCCTGACCAACCGCCGCGGCATCAAGTTCGCGGTCATCGTCAACGACCTCGGCGAGGTCAACATCGACGCCGACCTGATCGAGAAGGGCGGCGTCGTGGGCCAGACCGACGACAGCCTGGTGGCCCTGCAGAACGGCTGCATCTGCTGCACCCTCAAGATGGACCTCATCGCCCAGCTGGAGGAGATTGCCCGGATGAACCGCTTCGACTACATCGCCATCGAGGCCAGCGGCATCTGCGAACCCGCTCCGATCGCCCAGACCATCAACTCCTACCCGCAGCTCTCGCATCCGTCCTACCCGGGCGTGTCCGTGCCCACGATGGACTGCATCGTCACGGTCGTGGACGCCCTCCGCATGAAGGACGAATTCGCGTGCGGAGACGCGCTGAAGCGCGAAAACATCGACGAGGAGGACATCGAGAACCTCGTCATCGAGCAGATCGAGTTCTGCAACATCGTGCTGATCAACAAGGCGTCCGAAGTCACGGCCGAGGAGCTCGGGCGCGTCAAGAGCATCGTGCGCGCCCTGCAGCCCAAGGCCGAGATCCTGACCTGCGACTACGGCGACATCGACCTGGACAAGCTCCTGCACACGGGCCTGTTCGACTTCGACAAGGTGGCGACCTCCGCCGCCTGGATCGCGGAGATCGAAGGCGCCGACGAGGAGGAGCACGACCACGACGACGATGATGACGACCACGACCACGATCACGAGGAGCACGGGCACCATCACCACCATCATCATGACCATGACCACGAGGAAGGGGAGGCCGAGGAATACGGCATCGGGACCTATGTCTACGAATCCCGTCCCGCGCTGGATATCAACAAGTTCGACTATATGGTGGCCCGGAAGTGGCCCAAGGAGATTATCCGCAGCAAGGGCCTCTGCTACTTCAGCGCCGACACCGACAAGTGCTATCTCTTCGAGACCGCCGGCCAGCAGAAGAACATCAAGGACGCCGGCTACTGGTTCGCCACGATGCCGCGCGACGAGCTGAAGGAGATGATGCGCCGCGACGCCAAGCTGCGCCGCGACTGGGATCCCGAATACGGCGACCGGATGAACAAGATCGTGTTCATCGGCCAGCACCTCGACAAGGAGGCCATCGAGTCGCTGATGGACAGCTGTTTAGCGGAAAGCTAAAGCAAGAAGAACAGGGCTACGCCCGTCATGCTGACGATCACGCCGAGGATCTCCTTCGGCGTGATCTTCTGTTTGTAGATCAGCGCGTAGGGAAGGAGGATGAGTACGGGCGTGAGCGCCATCAGCGTGGAGGCGATGCCTGCGCGGGCGTACTGAACCGCCATCAGCGAGAGCGACACGCCGATGAAGGGCCCGAAGAGCGTCGTCAGGGCGGTGAATTTCATGCCCGTGCGGTTGCGCACGGCCTCGCGCAGCTTCGGCAGCGAACCGCCGAGGGCCATCAGCGCGAAGAAGCCGAGCGTGCCCGTGAGCGAGCGGATCATCGTGGACGCGAACGGCATCGCCCAGTCGAAGGCGGCCGGCGCGTCGGCGGGGAGCGCCGCTTCGTAGTGCTGCATGCCGATCTTGCTGAGCACGAGTCCCACGCCCTGCCCGAGCCCGGCGCCGATGCCCAGCAGCACGCCCTTGAGCGGCAGCTTCAGGGAGAGCTTATGCCCGTCGCGCGAGCGGTTCAGGATGGAAATGGCGATACCGGTCAGCGTGACGGCCATCGCCAGCCACGATTTCCAGGAGAGCGTCTCGCCGAGCAGCACCCAGCCCGCGATGGCGGCGAAGGGCGGCGCGAGCGTCATGAAGAGCTGCCCGAAGCGGGCGCCGATCACGACATAGGAATTGAACAGGCAGAAATCGCCGAAAACGTAGCCCACCAGGGCCGAGAGGCCCATCCAGAACCAGGTCTTGCCGTCGGCGTAGGCCGGATAGGGATGGCCGATGGCCACATACAGAAGGCCGGCGAGCAGGACGGCCGACAGGACCATGCGGAAGAAATTGGTGCTCATCGCACCGATGCGGCGGCTCGCCTGGTCGGCGAAAAGGGCGGTGGCCGTCCACATCACGGCCACGATCAGGGAAATGATTTCTCCAAGATATTGCATACACTCCTGAACTAACGGGTGCGCAAAAATACGATTTTTTTGATATATTTGTCATTGACACACTAAAACATAACTGATCTGCTTCCATGTCACTCGTCATGATCATTGAACTGCTGATCGTCCTGGCGGCCCTGTATGTGGGCTCCCGGTACGGCAGCCTCGCGCTTGGTGCCATCTCGGGCATCGGCCTTGCCATCCTCGTCTTCGGATTCGGTCTCAAACCGGGTACGCCGCCCACCGACGTCATCTACATCATCATCGCCGCCGTGACCTGCGCGGGCACGCTCCAGGCCTCGGGCGGCATGGACTGGATGATCCAGGTGGCGGAGCGGGTGCTCCGCAAGCACCCGGACCACATCACGTTCCTGGGCCCGCTGGTGACCTTCTTCCTGACCGTCCTCGTGGGCACGGGCCATGTGGTCTATACGATCATGCCGATCATCTGCGACATCGCCCTCAAGAAGGGCATCCGCCCCGAGCGGCCCTGCGGCGTCGCCTCCGTGGCTTCGCAGGTGGGCATCACCTGCTCGCCGATCGCCGCCGCCGTGGTGGCCTTCGTGACCATCTCCAACGCCAACGGCTTCCAGGTTTCCATCCCGCAGGTGCTGATGGTCACGATCCCGGCCTGCCTGTGCGGCCTGCTGTGCGCCGCCGCCGCTTCTTACAAGCGCGGCAAGGACCTGGACAAGGACCCGGACTTCCTGAAACGCAAGGAGGATCCGGAGACCTACAAGTATATGTACGGCAACAGCGCCACGACGCTGGACAAGGTGATCACCCGCGAGGCGAAGGCCTCCGTGTTCATCTTCCTGGCGGCGCTGCTCGTCATCGTGCTCTTCGCCTTCTGCCAGATGGTCCATGTGACCCGGGGCGGGGAGCGTGTCACGCTCGCCGCCGCCCTGGACATTCCCAAGATGAACATCATCATCCAGATCATCATGCTGACGGCCGCCGCCTGCAACATCATGTTCTGCAAGGCGCAGCCCAAGAAGGCCGTCGGCGGCGCCGTGTGGCAGTCCGGCATGGTGGCCGTGGTGGCCATCTACGGCATCGCCTGGCTGGCCGACACCTATTTCGGCAACTATCTGGAACAGATGAAGGTGATGCTCGCGGACGTGGTGACCAACTACCCCTGGTCCATCGCGTTCGTCTTCTTCCTCGTGTCCGTGCTGATCAACTCGCAGGGCGCCGTGGTGGTGGCGATGCTCCCGCTCGCTTACGAGCTCGGCATCGCCGGCCCAGTGCTGCTGGGCGTGCTGCCGAGCGTCTACGGCTATTTCTTCATTCCCAACTATCCTTCCGACATCGCCACGGTCAACTTCGACCGCTCGGGTACGACCCGCATCGGCAAGTACCTGCTCAACCACAGCTTCATGATGCCGGGCCTGATCTGCGTGACGGTGTCCACGGTCGTGGGCTACTTGATCGCGAACGTTCTCTTCCGGGGCTATTTCCTCGGTTTCGTGCAGTAACCGTTATTATCCCGTTAACTAATTTGCCGTGAAAACTTTCGTACGCTTCCTGACTCTCCTGTGTCTGCTGGCCGGCCCCATGGCCTTCGGGCAGACAGACTCTCTGCGCTATGTTGTGCGTGGCACCGTCGTCGATGCCACCGGCGGCAAACCGCTTGCCTACGTGTCCGTGAACATCCCGGGCACCAACTACGCGACCGTCACCAACCAGGACGGCGCCTTTGTCATCAAATCCGATATCCAGCCGCAGTTCGTCGGCTTCTCCCTGCTTGGCTACAAGACCCTCACGGTGCCCGCCGACCGCGAGCAGCAGATGCGCGTGCGCATGACGCGGGGCGAGTATACGCTCAACCCCGCGTATGTGGTCACCGGCGACCCGCTGACCCTGCTGCGGGAGGCCATCTACAAGATCCAGGAGAACTGCCCGGACCAGCCGGAGCTCTTCGACTGTTTCTACCGCGAGACGGCCCAGAAGCGCTCCCGCTTCATCTACGTGTCCGAAGCGGTCACGAAGATGTACAAGTCCTCGTTCCGCAACATTTTCGGGCGCGACCGCGCCTCCGTGGTCAAGAGCCGCCTGCTGAAGAGCCCGCGCGCCTCCGACACGCTGGCGGTCAAGGTCATCGGCGGCCCCGTGCAGGCCGTGGACCTCGACCTGGTCAAGACCCGCGAGATGATTCTCGATGAGGAGTATCTCAAGATGTACCGCCTGGAGATGCTGGAGCCCGTGATGCTGGACGACCGCCGGCAGTTCGTGATCCGGCTGGAGCCCGCCACCACCACGGAGTTCGCCCTCCACTACGGCACGGTCTACATCGACCAGGAGACAATGGCCTTCACGCGCATCGAGCTGTCGCTTGACGTCTCCGACGCCGCCAAGGCCACGCGCGCGATGCTGATCAGCAAGCCGATGGACATCCGCTTCAAGCCCAAGGAGATGTCGCTCCTGCTCAACTACAAGCGGGAGGGCGGCAAGAGCCGCCTCAGCTATGCCCGCACCGTGTTCCGCTTCAACTGCGACGCCCGCAGGCGCCTCTTCAGCACGGAATTCACCGCGATCGCGGAGATGGTCGTGACCAACCGCCTGGACGGTGCCGAAGCCGTCCCGATCGAGCGCAAGGAGGCCTTCCGCAGCAGCGAGACGCTGGCGGACCAGGCGTCCGCATATGCCGACCCCGACTTCTGGAAGGACTACAACATCATCGAGCCGACCGAGAGCCTCGAGCACGCGCTGGGCCGTCTGAAAAAAGAATAACAAAGCCTGCAGGACTCTTGCTTTCTTGACCGGAATAATTTATATTTGTTCCGGTTAGTTAAGCGTATTATGTCTCAAAAAAGATTGCTTCTGGGCGATGAGGCCGTTGCCTTGGGTGCTTTGCACGCCGGTTTGTCCGGTGTCTATGCCTATCCCGGCACGCCCTCGACCGAAATCACCGAATACATCCAAAAGAACCCGCTCGCGCGTGAGCGCGGGGTGCGGAGCCGTTGGTGTACCAACGAAAAGACCGCGATGGAAGCCGCGCTGGGCATGTCCTATGCCGGCAAGCGGGCGCTGGTGTGCATGAAGCACGTGGGGATGAACGTCTGCGCCGACGCCTTCGTCAATGCCGCCGTCACGGGCGTGAAAGGCGGCCTGGTGGTGCTGGCGGCCGACGACCCTTCGATGCATTCTTCGCAGAACGAGCAGGATTCCCGCTTCTACGGCAAATTCGCGATGGTG
>LUZH01000030.1:8113-8549 GCA_001602885.1 Bacteroidales bacterium Bact_16
TCGCCGAGGCGTTCGCGCTCTCCGAGGCGCTCCGCCTCCCGGTGCTGATGCGCCTGGTCACGCGCCTGGCGCACTCGCGCGCCGCCGTCGCGGTGGGGGAGGCGCAGGCGCAGAACGCGCTGGCGCCGGACAACGAGCGCACCCGCTGGGTGCTCCTGCCCGGCAATGCGCGCCGCCAGTACGCCTCGCTCGTGGAGAAGCAGGCGCAGATCGAGGCGGCCGCGGCGCAGTCCCGGCGCAATGCCTGCCAGGGCGGCTGGAACGACAAGAAGCCCCTCGGCGTCATCGCCGCGGGCATCGCATACAACTATGTCCGCGAGTCGGCTCCCGCCGGCCTGCCGGTTTTCAAGGTCTCGCAGTACCCGCTGCCTGTCCATCAGGTGCAGGAGCTGGCGGCGCATTGCGCGGGCATCCTGGTCGTCGAGGACGGCCAGCC
>LUZH01000031.1 GCA_001602885.1 Bacteroidales bacterium Bact_16
CGTGCTGACCGTGTCCAAGGCGGACGGCGTCTATGCCTTCAAGCTCGCCTCCGGCTTCGAATTTCAGGCCGGCGTGCAGCTCTCCCAGTTCGGCAACCTGACCGACTACAACGGCTTCGGCATCCAGATGGTGGGCGTCGAGTTCCTGTCCGCAGGCATCACGGCCGTGCCCGGCGACTGGGGTCTGACCTACGGCGGCGACGGGCAGTACCTCAAGCTCGAGCTCTATTCCGCCGACGGCACCGTCGCACCGGGCAGCTACAAGGCCTGCGCGGTGGGCGGCACCATCGGCGCCGGCGAGTTCGGCATCGGCTACGACGGCATGTTCGGCGCTTCCGGCACCACCTGGTACACGGTCACGGCCGGCACGGCCGCCGGGACCTATGTCACCGACGGCGAGCTGACCGTCGAGCAGGCCGGCGCCACCTACACGGTTACGCTGACGTCTTCGGTGATCACCGCCCGCTACGTCGGGAAGCTGTCCGCCGAATGATGCTCAAACACTCATTCTTCTTTGTTTGCCTGGCACTGGGGGCGCTCGTCGCCCTCGGTGCCTGTAGCAAAACGCCTGTCGAACCCCCTGTGAACGGCCAGCAGCACCTGCTGGACCTTCTCAACGCGGAGGACAGGCTGCACCGCGACCTGTCGCTGACGAGCGAGGCCATGGGCCGGAAGATGAAATACACGGTCTGGCTGCCCGGCGGCTACGACGCTTCTAAGCAATATCCCTTCCTCTATCTGCTGCACGGCTACGGCGACGACAACAATTCGTGGGTCGACAAGGGCGACGCCCAGCGGATCGCCCGGGACTATGTGTCCCAGGGCGGCACCCCGATGGTGATCGTGATGCCGGACGGTCTGGTGAACTTCTACTCCGGCGCGTGGGAGACCTACTTCCACCAGGAGCTGATCCCGGAAGTCGAGAAGGCGTATCACTGCGACGGGAGGCGGGCCGTGGCCGGCCTTTCGATGGGCGGTTACGGCACGCTCTACAACGTGCTGAACCATCCCGACAAGTTCCTGTACGGCTATGCGATGAGCCCGGCCACGGACCCGGACGGCTTCGGCAAGCTGGTCCGGGCGCAGGCGGATCCGTCCGTCTTCCCGCCCATCGTGCTCGAATCCGGCACGCAGGACATCACCGTGACCATCGAGTCGGTCCGGTCCTTCTCCGACCTGCTGACGGAGCTCGGGGTGAAGCACGACTTCATCGAGCGCGCCGGCGGCCACGACTGGGCCTTCTGGCCGGTGTGCCTGGAGAAGGCGCTCGGCCGGATCGGCGAAGCCTTCGCGGCGACTGCAGAATGAAGACTTGATTTTTCTTTATATTTGTAGAACAAAGACACTTAAGATGAAAAGAACTTTTACCCTTCTGGCGGCGCTCCTGCTCGGTGTGACCGCATTCGCCCAGCAGGCGCTCTTCAGCGCCCAGGGCGTCGAATCGCCCGTCATCAATCCGGACGGGACCGTGACCTTCCGCTACCAGGCCCCCAAGGCCGTCAAGGTCACGCTCTCCGGCGATTTCCTGCCTGTCCAGCACCTGGAATTCGAGATGGACGGCCAGAAGATGGCTTACGACGCGCCCGGCGTGGCCGAGCTGCGCGAAGGCCCGCGCGGCGTGTGGGAATACACCACCCCCTTCGCTGTGGAGCCTGAGATGTACACCTATACCTTCACCGTGGACGGCACGCAGGTAATCGATCCCAACAACGTCTTCGTCAACCGCGACATCGCCTCGCTGACCAGCGTGCTGCTGGTCCCGAAGGCGGGGGAGCGCTCCGACCTCTATGCGGTCCACCGCGTCCCGCACGGGACGGTGTCCAAGGTCTGGTATCCCAGCTCCACGGCGGGCTTTGACCGTCGCCTGACGGTCTACACCCCGGCCGGCTATGAGAATTCCAAGACCCGCTATCCCGTCCTGTACGTGCTGCACGGCATCGGCGGCGACGAGGACGCCTGGGTCACCCAGGGCCGCGCCACGCAGATCCTCGACAACCTCATCGCCCGCGGCGAGGCCAAGCCGATGATCGTCGTCTTCACCAACGGCAACATCTCCCAGGAGGCCGCCCCGCTGGAGAATTCCACCGGCTACACCCGCCCGACGATGTCCCTGCCGCAGACGATGGAGGGCACCTTCGAGACATCCTTCCCGGAGGTCGTCAAGTTCATCGACAGCCACTACCGGACCCTTGCCCGCAAGCAGTCCCGCGCCATCTGCGGCCTGTCCATGGGCGGTTTCCACACCCTCTACATCACGCTCAACAACCCGGACCTGTTCAACTACTCCGGCATGTTCTCCGCCGCCATCGGCACGGGCTCCGAGCAGACCGCCGCGCACAAGGAGATCTATGAGAATGTGGACGGCAAGCTCGCCACCTACTTCTCCAAGAAGCCCGCGATGCTCTGGATCGGCATCGGCCGCACCGATTTCCTGATCGAGTCCAACAACGAGTTCCGCGCCAAGCTCGACGCGGCCGGCTATCCCTACAAGTATATGGAGACCGACGGCGGCCACATCTGGCGCAACTGGCGGATCTACCTCAGCGAATTCGTCCCCTTACTCTTCAAATAATAACCAATGAAAAGAATCGTTACTATCCTCTCGGCAGCCCTTGTGCTGGCCGGCTCCCTGCACGCGCAGGAGCTCGCCAACTTCCGTATGGGCGGTCCCGCCCCGATCGTCTCCCCGGAGGTCCAGGGCGACAGCGTGACCTTCCGCCTGAAGGCCGACTATGCCACCGTCGTCAAGCTCTCGGGCTCCTGGATGCCCAATCCCTGGGGCGACACGATCGACATGACGCGCGGCGCCGACTTCGTCTGGTCCGTCAAGATCCCCCTGCCGCCGGCAGAGATCTACACCTACAATTTCATCGTGGACGGCGTGACCGTCAACGACCCGCAGAACGTCTACGTGCAGCGTGACGGCACCCGCTACCTCCCGATGCTCACCGTCCCCGGCGAGCGCAGCGAGAACTACGGCGAAGCCACGAAGCACGGCACCGTGAGCCATCCCTGGTACGACAGCAAGCTGCTCGGCTTCAGCCGCCGCCTGACCGTCTACACCCCGTATGGCTACGAAGCCAATCCCAAGAAGAAATATCCTGTCCTGTACCTCCTGCACGGCGCCGGCGGCGACGAGGAAGCCTGGATCTCGATGGGCCGCACCGCCCAGATCCTGGACAACCTCATCGAGAAGGGTCTCGCGGAGCCGATGATCGTGGTGATGCCCAACGGCAACCCCGGCCAGCAGGCCGCCCGCACCCTCGGCATCCCGGAGAAGCAGCTCGACTGGCGTTCGCCCGAATTCCAGAACATCTACGTCAAGAGCCTCTGCGAGGAGATCGTCCCGTTCATCGAGAAGAATTTCCGCGCCGTGGCGAAGCCCTCTTCGCGCGCCATCGCCGGCCTGTCGATGGGCGGCGGCCACACCATCTCCGCCTCCATCCTCTATCCGGAGCTCTTCGACTACATCTGCCCGCTCTCCGCGGCCGGACAGGCCACGCCCGAGCAGGTCGCGACCCTCAAGAAGGCCGGCGTGAAACTCTACTTCCTGGCCTGCGGCGACACGGACTTCCTCTTCGAGGGTTCCAAGGCGCTCGACAAGACGCTCACCGAGCAGGGCCTGGACCACATCTTCTACGTGTCCGACGGCGGCCACGTCTGGTCCAACTGGCGCCTCTACCTGAACACCTTCGCCCAGAAGCTGTTCAAATAGGTTTTAAAAATCCCCGGCCCAATGGACCGGGGATTTTTATGTATCAGGCAAAGATGGTCGACAGGTCTTTGCTCAGTTTGCGGAACCCGCGCTCGATCCGGTCGCGTTGAGCCTTACGCGGCTTCGTCCCGTTCAGGTAAGACCACAGTTGCTTCTGATTGATGCCGGTCACGATTTCCAGTCCCGCGAGGGAGAAGATGCCGGCACCTACATAGTATTTCATCAGACTTGTGGCGTCAAAAGAGTAGTGTATCTCATAGGGGCCGTCCAGGAAAGCAGGATATTTGAATCCTTCCTCCCGGGCGGTCTCCCGGTAGAAATCCATCTGTCTTTTCATGTCTGCCTTAGCCGCTTCCATGGTCTCTCCGGCTCCCGAAAAGATCTCATCCTGGCAATAAACGGTAAAAGTCCCGTCCGCCGCACGTTCGATGATCGCTTCAATCGTTGTCATAACTAAAACATTATCCTCGTGCAAATATAGTTAATTTTCTATTGTATTTATAAGTTTCTTAATAGAATAATTACTATTAAATAGGTCGGGTTTTTCAGGTTCGCGGAAATCTTACTTCGTGTGAGTAAAATGAATGACGTTGAGGGTCCAACAAATGGACCCTCAACGTCATTTTGGGGCTATTTTGCTGTTGAGGGTCCAGCCACTGGACCCTCAACGGCACCGGGGCTTAGCGGAAGAGGGTGGGGACGAGGGTCTGCAGGTCCGCACGCCAGGTGGTCCAGCTGTGGCCGGCCTGGGCGTTCTCCAGATAGTCGAACCGGAGCCCGAGCTCCTGGAGGACCTTGCGGGTGTTGATGCAGTTCTGGTAGGCGATGTCGGCCGGGCCGCCCTGCGTGAAGACGAACGCCTTGTAGGTCTTGTTGATCCAGGCGGCGTTGGCGGCGACGTGGAGGCGCTCCGCCTCGGCAGCGGGATCCGTGCCGGGCATCAGGCTGGACGACAGGACCCAGGCGTAGCGGAACAGTTCCGGCTTGCCGAAGACGACTTCCATCGTCTCCATGCCGCCCATCGACAGACCCGCGACGGCCCGCGCTTCGGGCTTGGCGACCACGCGGTAGTTGCGCTCCACGAAAGGAATGATGTCCGTGAACATATCCTCGGCGAAAGGCGGCACCTCGTTGGGCACGCCCTCGACGGTGCCGTTGGGCATCACCACGATCATCGGGACCATCCTGCCCTCGGCGAGCAGGTTGTCGAGGATCCAGCCGGCGGCGCCCACGCCGGGCCAGGAGGCGTCGTTGTCGCCGCCGCCGTGGATGAGGTAGAGGACCGGGAGCTTCTGCGTCGAGGTCTCATAGCCGGCCGGCGTCCAGACGTGCATCCGGCGCATCTGCCCGAGCGTGCGGGAATAGTACCAGCGCTGGGCCAGGGCGCCGTGCGGGACGTCCTTGACATAGCCTTCGCCGACGGTCAGCAGCGCGGCGTTCTCGGCCGTCCGGGGGCTGCCGGGATCCTGGACCTTGACGCCGTCCACGACGAAGCTGTAGCGGAAGACGCCGTCGCCCAGCCCTTCGCAGGAGCCCTTCCAGACGCCGCCGGGCGTCTCACGGAATACGACGGGCCTGTCCCAGGGAAGATCCCCGGTCACGCCCACCGTGCGGGCCTTGGGCGCATAGATCTGGAAGACAACCCGGCCGTCCGGGAGGACGACGGTGGAGCGGAGCGTGTCGGCCGGCGTGGGCCGGCCCCATTGTGCCGAGAGCGGCAGCGAGCAGCACAGGGCTGCCAGGACAAGAATCTTTTTCATGAAGCAAAAATACACTACCTGCGCGAGGATGCTTGCTTGCTGTGTACAAATTGTTTCGCGCATGTTCAGGGGGGTCGCGCGCGTTTGGGCGTTTGCCATTAATTCTGTATTTTCGTAGACCGATGACAAATCATAACCACAACCATATGTACAAGAAATTCCTGACCATCGCGGCCGTGGGCTTCTGCCTGGCCGCGTGCACGACGGCGCCGAAATCCGCCCAGGACCGGCTGGCCGCCAACGACAAGAAGATCGACGCGATCATCGCGCAGATGACGCTGGAGGAGAAGGTCAATATGCTCCACAGCAAGACCAACATGTCCTCCGCCGGCGTCGAGCGCCTCGGCATCGCCGACATCCACTATGCCGACGGCCCGTTCGGTATCCGCGAGGAAGGCGTGCCCAACGGCTTCCAGTCCGCGGGCTGGACGCTCGACTCCGCGACCTTCTTCCCGACCGGCTCCGCCCTCGCGGCGACCTGGTCCGAGGAGCTGGCCTACGCCTACGGCAAGGGGATGGGTATCGAGGCCCGCCTGCGCGGCAAGGATGTCATCCTCGGCCCGGCCGTGAACATCCAGCGCCTGCCGGTCGGCGGCCGCACGTATGAATACCTCAGCGAAGACCCGATCCTCTCGGCCGCCCTCGCGCTCCGCTACACCGAAGGTGTGCAGGACCAGGGCACGGC
>LUZH01000032.1:0-1198 GCA_001602885.1 Bacteroidales bacterium Bact_16
GCTATTCTGCCTCGACCCAGAGGAAGACCTTGTCCCCGCGGCGGAGCTTGCCGTCGGGGCAGAGTTCCGTGGGGACGCGCACCGAGCAGCGGCTGCCCTTCGGGGCCTCCGGCACGGGATCGAATTCCAGGCGGATGTCCTCCGCGTCGAATTCGACCACGCCGGAGGTCGGGCCGATGACCATCAGCCGGTCCCCGGTGCGCAGCGCGGAAGTCTCCGCGGAGATCTCCGCCACGCCGATGCGGTCGAACCAGTTGGTGACCTTGCCCAGATAGACCTTACGCCTGGTGGCGTGGGTGCCGTAGACGGCGCTCCATTCGCCCAGGCGGGCGCCCTGGTAGTAGCCGTCCCAGAAGCCGCGGTTGAAGACCTCGGCGAGCTCGGCCTTGAGCGCCGCGGCCAGCGCCGGCGTGTAGGCGCCGTCGCAGACGGCGTCCGCCGCGCGCCGGTAGCAGGAGGCGCAGCGCTTGACGTATTCCGCGGAGCGGGCCCGTCCCTCGATCTTGAAGACCCGCACGCCCGCATCGATGATCTTGTCCATGAACTCGATGGTGCAGAGGTCCTTGGGGGACATGATGTATTCGTTGTCGATGAGCAGCTCGTTTCCGGTTTCGCGGTCGCGGACCTCGTAGCTGCGGCGGCAGATCTGGTAGCACGCGCCGCGGTTGGCGGAAGCGCCCGCGGCGTGCAGGGAGAGGTAGCATTTGCCGCTCACGGCCATGCAGAGGGCGCCGTGGGCGAACATCTCGATGCGGACCAGCTGCCCCGACGGGCCGCAGATGTGCTCGCGCACGATGGTCTCGTGGATCTCCTTGACCTGGTCGAGGGTGAGCTCGCGCGCGAGCACGACCACGTCGGCGAACTGCGCGTAGAAGCGGAGCGCCTCGGCGTTGGAGATGGAAAGCTGCGTGGAAATATGGACCTCGAGCCCGATCTGCCGGCAGTACTGGATGGCGGCGATGTCCGATGCGATGACTGCGTCGACGCCGGCCGCGCGGGCCGCGTCGAGTGCCTCCCGCATCGCCGCCAGGTCGTCCTGGAACAGCGTGATGTTGAGGGTCAGATAGCTGCGGATGCCCGCTTCGCGGCAGATGCGGACGACCTCCGGGAGGTCTTCCGGCTGGAAATTGCTGGCCGACCGGCTGCGCATGTTGAGCCGGCCGATGCCGAAATAGACGGCGTCCGCGCCGCCCTGGAT
>LUZH01000032.1:1216-4831 GCA_001602885.1 Bacteroidales bacterium Bact_16
TTTCTCCTGATGCTGGCAGGCTGCCGGCCGGGAGTCGTGCGGATCGAAACGCCGCAAGGCACGCTGTGCCTCCAACCCGTCGCAGAGGACGCCATCCGGGTGCGGATGACGCCCGATGGTGCGCCCGAGCTCGGCGAGCTCGTTTTCACCGAAAAGGTGAAGACGCCGAAATACACCGTGGAGCGCAGCGGCGGCGACGTCATCGTCCGCACGGCGCAGATGTGCGCCGAGTGGAACGCCGACGCGCAGGCGCTCAGCTTCCTCGACGCGGACGGCAACCTGCTGCTGCGGGAATGCGGCCACAGCGTCACCCCGTCCGAAGTGCAGGGCGAGCCGGCGTGGGCCGTCAGCGCCCGTTTCGATTCGCCGGAAGGCGAGCACCTCTACGGCACCGGCCAATTCCAGGACGGCTACCTGGATATCCGCGGCCTGACGCGGCGCCTGACGCAGGTCAACACCCAGATCGCCCTGCCGATGATCCTGTCCAGCCGAGGCTGGGGCCTGCTCTGGCACAACTACGGACTCACGGATTTCAATCCCGCGGACCAGTCCGTCCGGCTGACGCAGCAGGAAGAAGCAGGAGGTCCGTTCACGGTCGACGCCACCGGCACGGCCGGCAACCGCCGTGAAATGCGATTTTTCCGGAGTTTCTCCGGACGGATCGAACTCCCCGCGGACGGGGAATACGCCCTGCTGCTTGATGTAGGGCGCGACATGGCCCGCCGGCAGTATCTGGCCGTGGACGGCGAACCGCTCATCGACATCTCGAACACCTGGCTGCCGCCGACCGCCGCCGTCAAGGCGAAGCTCACCGCCGGAGAGCACACGATCGACGTCCGCGGCACCTTCGGCGACGCCCCCGTCGTCTATTGGCGCGCCGTCGCGGACGAGACCGTTTTCTCCTCCCCGGTGGCGCAAGGGCTCGACTATGTCGTCTTCGCCGGCGGCGCCGACGCGGTGATGCGCAGCTTCCGCTCGCTCGCCGGCCACGTCCCGGCGCTCCCGGACTGGATCTTCCGCTACATCCACTGCCGCGAACGCTTCGACACGCAGGACGAACTGCTGACCGCCGCCCGCCGCTTCCGCGACGAGCAGATTCCCGTCGGCACCATCGTGCAGGACTGGCAGTGGTGGGGCAAATACGGCTGGAACGCGATGCGCTTCGACGAAGACAAGTACCCGGATCCCAAGGCCATGGTGGACGAACTGCACGGGATGGACCAGCACCTGATGCTGTCCGTGTGGTCCCGCGTGGGCCGCGACTCCGAGCTGGGCAAGGAGGTCGAAGCGAACGGCTACTACATCGAAGGCACGGAATGGGTGGACTTCTTCCGGCCGGACGCCGCCGCCTTCTACTGGCAGCATTTCAGCGACAAGCTGCTTCCGACCGGCATCGACGCCTGGTGGCAGGACGCCACCGAACCGGAAAACGACGACCTCAAGGGCCGCCGGATCGGCCCGGACGGGATCCCGGGCGAATGGTACCGCAACGTCTATCCGCTGCATGTCGTCCGCACCGTCTACGAAGGCCTGCGCCGCGACCGGCCCGATCGCCTTCCGGTCATCCTGACTCGCAGCGCCTGTCCCGGCATCCAGCGCTACGGGGCCATCACCTGGAGCGGCGACGTGGGCAACGACTGGGACGCCCTGCGCCGGCAGATCGCGGGCGGCCTGGGCCAGATGGCCGCCGGCCTGCCCTGGTGGACCTACGACGCCGGCGGCTTCTTCCGCCCCGGAGACCAATATACCGATCCCGACTACCAGGAGCGGATGATCCGTTGGATCCAGGCCGCCGTATGGCTGCCCTTCATGCGCGTACACGGGTACCAGAGCCGCACGGAGCCGTGGGAATACAGCCCGGAGACCGGGCGCCGCTTCCGGGCCGCCATCGCGCAGCGCGAATCCCTGCTGCCCTATATCCTGGAGCAGGCCGCCAGGGTATGGGAAGAGGATTACACGCTGATGCGTCCGCTCGTCTTTGATTTTCCGCAGGACGATGAAGCGCTGCGGCAGGACTGCGAATGGATGTTCGGGCCGGACTACCTCGTCTGCCCGGTCACGGAAGGAGAGGTCTCCAGCTGGACGGTCTATCTGCCCGAGAACGGGCCGGGATGGGAAGACATCCGCACCGGCGCCGTCCTGGACGGCGGCCAGTACGCCGTCGTGCCCGTGGACCTGGACGCGATTCCGGTCTTCCGCCGGATGCGCTAGACGCTACGCGAGCACCAGCTCCACCGGACAATGGTCGGAGCCGAAAATCTCGTTGTGGATGTCCGTGCCCGCGATGCGCGGGGCCAGGCCTTCTGAGACAAGGAAATAGTCGATGCGCCAACCCACGTTGCGTTCGCGGGCGGCCATCCGGTAGGACCACCAGGAATATTTGGCTTCGCCCGGATGGGCATCGCGCCAGCTGTCGCGGAAACCCGCGGCGAGCAGCTCGCCCATCTTGGCCCGCTCCTCGTCGGAGAAGCCGGCGTTGAAATGGTTGGTGGCGGGATTCTTGAGGTCGATCTCCTCGTGGGCGACGTTCATGTCGCCGCAGATCACGACGCCCTTGCGCGCCGCCAGGCCGCTCACATAGGCGCGGAACGCGTCCTCCCACTGCATGCGGTAGTCCAGGCGCCGCAGGCCGTCCTGCGAATTGGGCGTGTAGACGTCGACCAGGTAGAAGTCCGGCATCTCGAGCGTGATCACGCGGCCTTCGTGGTCGTGTTCGTCCACCCCGATGCCGTTGACCACGGACAGGGGCGTGTGGCGCGAGTAGATGGCGGTGCCGGAATAGCCTTTCTTGTCGGCGTAGTTCCAGTAGGACTGGTAGCCCAGGAATTCGAGGTCGAGCTGGCCGGCCTGCAGCTTGGTCTCCTGCAGGCAGAAGAAGTCGGCGTCCAGCGCCTCGAATATCTCGGAAAAGCCCTTGCCCGCGACGGCGCGGAGGCCGTTGACGTTCCAACTAATGAATTTCATAGGGCGAAGATACACAGAAAATTCGTATCTTCGCGCCGATATACGAAAACGACCATGAGAGAATTCTTCATCACCAACACCCTGACCCGCAGGAAAGAATTGTTCGTCCCCGTCCACCCCGGCCATGTCGGCATGTATGTCTGCGGCCCGACCGTGTACGGCGACGCCCACCTGGGCCACGCCCGCCCCGGCGTCACCTACGACGTCCTGAGCAAGTTCCTGCGCCACCTCGGCTACAAGGTGCGCTATGTCCGCAACATCACGGACGTGGGACACCTCGAGCTCGACGCCGACGAAGGTGAGGACAAGATCGCCAAGAAGGCCCGGCTGGAGCAGCTGGAGCCGATGGAGGTCGTGCAGGCCTACACCCTGCGCTACCACGAGGCCATGCGCCAGCTCAACGTGGCGCCGCCCTCCATCGAGCCGCGCGCCTCGGGCCACATCATCGAGCAGATCGAGGCGGTGAAGAAGATTCTCGAGGCGGGCTACGCCTACGAGAGCAACGGCAGCATCTATTTCGACGTCGAGAAATACAACCGCGACTTCCACTACGGCATCCTGTCCGGACGCAACCTCAACGACACCCTCGAAGGCACCCGCAGCCTGGACGGCCAGGGCGACAAGCGCGCCCCCTACGACTTCGCCCTCTGG
>LUZH01000033.1 GCA_001602885.1 Bacteroidales bacterium Bact_16
ATGCCCTTGCCGAGCGGGCGCGAGAGGGTCTTGCCCAGCTCGTGGCCGTAGTTGCCCTTCAGGGCCGCCTCGGCCGCGGCTTCGTTGAGCCGGCGGGATTCGTTGATGAATTCGATGTCCTCCAGCGGGGCCGTGGTGGCGAACTCGAAGACGCGGCGCAGCGTGAGGTCGCTCTCGGCCGCTTCTTCCTGTTCCTTCCCCAGCCCGGCGCGGCGGTCCACCTCCGGCCCGTCCGGGCCCTCCAGGTACACCAGCCGCGTGTGGTCGCGGGCGATGACGGCGCGGGCGCGCTTCTCCCCCGCCGTGCAGGTCACGTCGATGTAGAGGACTTCGTCGCTGTCGGCCGTGAGGCCGATATGGACAGGGTTATCCGCCAGCCAGGCCTTCGCCTCGGCCACCGCCTGCGGGCAGACGTCCCGGAGGACTTCCAGGCTGTAGGCGCTCTTGCCGACCAGCGCGCCGAGCGCGACCGCGATCGGCAGGCCGGTCATCCCCGTGCCGGGAATGCCCACGCCCATCGCATTCTTGAGCATGTTGGCGCTGAGGGCCACGTCGATGCGCGCAGGCCGGCAGCCCAGCGCTTCCGTGGCATAGGCGGTGCAGAGCGCCACCGCCGCGGGCTCCGTGCAGCCGATCGCCGGCACGACCTCCCGCTTGATGAGAGCAATGATCTGCTTGTTGTCCATAAGACAAAGATACGGAATAATTGCTATATTTGCGTGTAACACAACCACGAATCCTATGCGACTTGATGGAAGAAGACAGAGTACCAACGTCGATGACCGGCGTGGTATGTCCACCGGCAAGATGGCCGGCGGCGTGGGCCTGGGTGGCCTGATCATCGTTGGACTGATCGCCCTGCTGATGGGCGGCGATCCTTCGGAAATCCTCCAGCAGATGGGCGCGACCGGCGGGACGGAGATCGTCTCGCAGAGCGGGCGCACCCCGACCGCCGAGGAGGAAGAGCTCGCCGTGTTCTCCAAGCAGATCCTCGCGGGCACGGAAGACGTCTGGACGGAGATCTTCGCCCAGAACGGCCGGAAATACGTCCCCCCGAAGCTCGTCCTCTACAACGACTACGTACAGACCGCCAGCGGCACGGCTTCCGCCCAGATGGGTCCGTTCTACAACAGCGCGGACCAGACGGTCTACATCGACCTTTCCTTCTTCACCTCGATGAAGCAGCAGATCGGCGCAGACGGCGATTTCGCCTATGCCTACGTCATCGCGCACGAAGTCGGGCACCACGTGCAGTACCTGCTCGGCACGCTCCAGCAGGCGCACCAGCAGATGTCGCGCGTGAGTCAGGCGGAGAGCAACCAGATCAGCGTCCGCCTGGAGCTGCAGGCCGACTTCTACGCCGGCGTATGGGCCTACCACGACAACCGGAAATACAACTCCCTGGAGCCGGGCGACCTCGAGGAGGGCCTGGCCGTCGCGGCCAAGATCGGCGACGACTACCTGCAGAAAAAGGCCCGCGGCTACACCCAGCCTGAGACCTTCAACCACGGCACCTCCGACCAGCGTTCCCGCTGGCTCAAGAAGGGCTTCAGCACCGGCAACCCGGCGCTGGGCGACACCTTCTCCCCCAGCTACAGCCAGCTGTAATCCTGTATCGATCAACAAAAAGGGCGCTCAAATAATGAGCGCCCTTTTTGTTGGCGGAGTTGTCACTTACAGGGATTTGGCGGCGTTGAGACCGGCCAGGGCGCCGGTCGAGAAGGCGAGCTGGAGGTTGTAGCCGCCGGTGTCGGCGTCGATGTCCAGGACTTCGCCGCAGAGGTAGAGGCCCGGGACCACGCGGGATTCCATCGTCTTGGCCACGAAGTCGTCGGTGGACACGCCGCCGGCCGTGACGACGGCCCGCTCGTAGCCGACGTGGCCGGCGATGTCGAACTGCCAGGATTTCAGCGCCTTGGCGATGCTCACGAGGTTGACCCAGACTTTGGTGTCGGCGCGGCCGCGGCGCTCGAGCGTGATGATCTCGGGGTGCATCGCGGTGAAGCCGGGGATGAGTTCGCGCGGCATCAGCTTGCCGAGCAGGATGCGGCAGCGTTCCTTCTCGCGCACGCCGCGCGAACGCGGATCCTTCTCGATCTCGGCCCAGAGCTGCTTGACGCGGACGGTGAGTTCGGTCAGGTCCACGCCGGGCTTGAGGTCGAGGTCGAGGCTGACGCGGGAGCCGTTGACCAGGGCCTTGACGGCCTTGCGGCTGAGCTGGAAGCCCACCGGGCCTTCCAGTCCCCCGTCGGTGAAGTCGATATCGCCGAATTCGCTGTCGGCCTCGGTGCCTTCAATCCGGAGCGTGAGATGGATGTTCTTGAGCTGGATGCCGCAGAGCTGCTGGCCAAGCTCGGCCAGCGGGGTGCTGCGGTCGATGTGGAGGTCTTTGTCTTCGGTCTGCTTGTAGCCTTTCGGCACGAGGGCCGTCAGGGACGGGAAGGTCGGCACCAGCTTGTGGCCGAGCTCCACGGCCCAGCGCAGCCCGTCGCCGGTCGAGCCCGTCGTCGGGTAGCTCAGGCCGCCCGTCGCCACGATCAGCCGCGCGCATTTCCATTCCCTGCCATCAACCAATTTCACATTGAACCCCTGCGGCTGGCGCCCGACCGACGCGACTTCGGCTTCGGTCTCGATCTTGACGCCGAGCGAGAGGCAGGCGTTGACGAGGGTGTCGACGACGTCGGAGGCGTGGTGCGAGGCCGGGAAGGCGCGGTCGCCGCGCTCGACGACGGTCGGCATCCCGAAGCTCTCGAAC
>LUZH01000034.1 GCA_001602885.1 Bacteroidales bacterium Bact_16
TTCGCAATCTAGAGGTCAGGGGTTCGACCCCCCTATACTCCACAAAAAAGGCTGGCAGAAATGCCAGCCTTTTTTGCGGAGTATGGTATTCCTTAATGCAGGCACAATCCTTGCGGGAAAGGCGCGCAGGCGTGTTTTTGCGCTGTTGAACGAATAATTAAGAAGACAACGATGAATATCCTGATTATCAACGGAAGCCCGCGCAAGAAGGGCAATATCTCGCAGATGCTGGGCATCATGCGGGAAGAAGCGGAGAAGAAAGGCGACAAGATTGAAACCATCTATACCAACGACCTGCAGGTCAAGCCCTGCATCGGCTGCATGGCCTGCCGCTCCAAGGGCACGTGCGTGCTCGGCGAAGACGACTCGCAGCGCGTGCTGAAGCTGCTGCAGGACGCCGACGCCGTCATCCTCGGCGCCCCCTGCTACTGGGGCAACGTCCCCGGCCAGATGAAACTCTTGTTCGACCGCCTGGTCTACGGCATGATGCGCGACACGCCGCGCTTCCCCGAGCCCCTGATGAAGGGCAAGAAGTGCATCCTCGTGAGCACCTCCACCACCCCCTGGCCCTGGAACATCCTCTTCAACCAGTCCCACGGCGCCGTCAAGGCCCTGCGCGAGATCTGCCGCTACGCCGGCTTCCAGATCGTCGCCACCGTCGAGCGCGGCGGCACCGCCATGCACCCCGAGCTCACCGCCCAAGACAAAAAGCGCTGCCGCAAAGCCGCCGCAGCGCTGTAAAGAGCGCTTCAGGATATCTTCGGCAGACGATAGACATAGAGCTTGTCGGAAGGATACTGCGTCAGGCAATACAATTCATTCCCGTCAAGGAAAATGTCCATGACAGGCTTCGACAGTTCATACCGTGCCACGAAGTTACCATTCCAGTCATATACCAGCAGATGATTGCACTCGTAGGAGGGGACGCCATTCTTATCGGCCGGCCACTTTTTCCCGGAATACAGGAGGAAAACATAATCCCTGTTTGAAGCGATTCCATGGAAACAATCAAACGACTCCTCATTAGAGATATAGGCTTCCCCTCCACTGGATACAACCGTCGGCTCATTATACTCATAACGCTGGAGCTCTTTCAGTTCACGATCTTCAATGACAGAGAAAGAAAGCGCTGCCATACTAACATGGGCGGCACAGACACGATTCCCGTCAGGATGGACCAACAGCAAAGACGATCGATAGAACGACGCTATCGAAGACAACGAAGCAGATTCTAGTCCAGCAACATACGGGCGCTCAATTGCATTCCCGACAAAGCCATCAGCATCCCACAAGGAATACCACGCCTCGCCGCGACGACTTGTCGACAGATAACCGCCACGAACCTTGCGGAAACGTGACGTGGCAGTCCTGACGGACTTGAAATTGCCGATCGTGTCCAGCGGCGGAATATATCCTTCCCGCAGTGAAGCCAAATCCATGGAAACCGTCGTCAATGCATTAACCTCTGTCAAGACCAACTTGCTCCCGTCAAGATATGCGATTGCCCCTTGAAGCATTTCTCCTGGCCCACGACCAACTCTAAGTGTCTCCATCTTGCTGTGGGTATCCAGATTGATGATGGCCAGATTGTTCTTGGCCTGGACCTGCTTGATGATCAGCCAATGATCATACTTGACAAGGTGAGATGGTAAGACAAGCTCGAATTGTTCCAGATCCAAAGAGTCCGTCGGCTGAAGCACACCCGCAGACTTCGGCAATGAAGCCAAATACGCATCTTGGGACCGATCGGCATCACAACCCCCAAAAAGCGATACAAGAAGGAATACCAGTAAAAGTTTTTTTTCCATAGTGGCATGATACTATCAGGTTAAACTTTACGAATCTAAACAATCCTATTGATTCTCACAATCTTTCGGCAGATTTTTTGGGGGTATTTCTTCAACAAAAAAATCCCCGACCGGGTCGGGGATGAGAGAGGGAGGCTACTGCATCGACTGGTTCATGCCGTCGAAGAATTTCTCCTGGAGGCCCCTGGCGAGCTCGTTGTCGGGGTTGAGCTTCAGGGCCTTGTCGTAGTATTTCATCACGTCCAGGTAGTAGCGGCGGCCGTTCTGGGCCGGGTCCTGGACGATGCGGACCATATAGAGGAAGCCCTTCAGGGTGTTGAGGTCCGACTGGTCCATGTCCTTGCGCGCCTCCAGCTCCGCGATACGGCGGCCGGCTTCGTCGAGCATGGCGTCCGTCTGCTCCGCGTGCGGGTTGAGCACGGAGAAGTTCAGGATTTCCAGCGTCGTGTAGAACTTGGGGGCGACGGCGTCGGGATACATCGCTTCGAGGCGTTTCAGCCCGGCGATGCCTTCCAGGAAGGCCTGCGGCTGGCTGCGGTCGATCGAGGTGACCATCTGGTCGATCAGCTGGCCCATCTGGGCGTCCTGGGCGTTGCAGAAGAGCGGGGTGGCTACCATCAGCGCGATGGCGAGCAGGCGGAGTTTAGAAATTGGCGATGTCATAAGCTTTATTGTTTTTAAGTGATACAAAGATTCCGATATAGAAGAAGCGGTCGCGGGTGGCGCCGACGCGCGTGCCGTCCGGCTCGATGCGGTAGATGTTGGTCCGGCCGAGCAGGTTGTTGAGCGACGCGTAGACGATCACCTTCGGGTGCGCCAGGTACGTGACGTTGGCGTCCAGGCTGTTGTAGTACGGGGTCGTGCCGGCCGCGTACACCCGCCCGCTGGCGTAGGAGTCCGCCAGGCCCAGGATGAATTTTCCGAGGCCGTATTTCGCGGTCACGCGGAAATTGTGGCGCGAGGCATATTCCGGCATCCGGGGCGCGTCGTAGTCCTTGTAGAGGCGGCGCGAATCGTTGAAGGAATAGGAAGCCGTCACGGTGAGGTTGCGGATCGAGGAGTTCTCGAAGAACACGTCCACGCCCTTGCTGTCGCCGTGGCCCTCCGCCTTGTAGGCGCCGTCCACGAGCAGCGGCAGGCGCTGGTAGCGCTTGTAGTACGGTTCCAGGCGCAGCATCGTCTTCCTGCCGTTGTACTGCATGCTGAGGATGGCGTGGTCCGCCAGGCCCTGCCGCATCCGCTCCTCGCCGCGGGCGAGGAAATCGTCCTCCGCGGTCTGGCTGTAGCGGCCGGCCATCAGCGACATCTGGAAGCTGTCGTTGGGCACGTAGCTCAGCGTCGCGCGCGGCATCACCAGCCACTCCCGGCTGCGGTTCAGGTACTCCTCGCGCGAGGAGATGTTGAGGAACAGGCCGCGCGCGAGGCGGATGTTGGCGTCGAAGTGCGCCGCAAGCAGGTTGTACGACAGGTCGTAGCCGACGGCGTCGTAGCGCATCTCGCTGCTGCGCAGATAGTCCTCGACGCCCGCCGAGAGCTTCAGCGCGTTCGACAGCGTCTTGCGGAGCTCCGCCTTCAGGTGCAGCTCGTCGCGGAAATTGTGGTAGCGGTCCCCCGCCACGCGGGCGCTCTCCACGTCATAGACCAGCGCGGAGTAGGCCGCCCCCACGAAGAGGTTGTAGCCCCCGTCGAAACGGGTGTTCAGCGTGGCGTTGCCATAGACGTTGTGCTCGCCCATCGCCAGGTCGCGGTCCGGCTGCCGCTGGCCCACGGCGGTCCAGTCGTAGCCGACATAGGACTTGAACACGGTGCGCGGCGAGAGCTCCGCCTTGTACTGCGCCTCGCCGGAAAGCTTGCTGTACGGGCGCGTCCAGGTGCAGCGGTCCGGGAAGATCGCATTGTAGAGCCCCATGTGCGTCAGCGCCGCGTTGAAAGAGAGGCTGCTCCGGCTGAAAGCCTTGGTGCCGCCCACGTTCCAGTCCACGAGCGAGGCGCTCACGCCCAGCTTGTCGGCCTCGGCCACGTCCGTGGTCTCCATCGGGAGCACGGACGAGAGGGCCTGGCCGTACTCGCCGCTGTAGCCGCCCAGCGAGAAGCTCATCCCCTTGAAGA
>LUZH01000035.1 GCA_001602885.1 Bacteroidales bacterium Bact_16
CATGGCCAGCGACCTGATGGTGGGAGACGGTGGCCTTACGGAAGGTAACACGTTTACCTTCAGCCTCGGCCACACCATGGGGCTGGTCTTCATCTCTGCGGCTGAGGAGATCAAGGGCACGGTCTATCTTTTCCCCAAGCTTCCCGAGGCGGACGCGATGGAGAACCTTTCGGAAGAAAGCAAGATCTACGCTTTCGAGCAGAAAGTCTATAAGCCGAGCCGCAAGCAGGGCTACTACCGTTATCTCGTGAAACCGGGACAGCCCAGGTTCATTTCCGGCAGGAATCCGGACGGAAAGGTATTCAGCTTCACGTGCGAGAACGTAGGCGCCGGGCGCTATCGGAAATATGTCATTGACGGGGGCTTCGATCCGGCCAACTCCGAAATCGAGGATTTCACCGTGCAGATCGGAGACGTGCTGTTCGAGGACATGCACATTGAGCACCGGCCGGCCGACGGCTCCAAAGTCAAAGGGTCTCCGGCCGGCATCATCTCGTATCTGGCCGACCTGAACGACGAATACACCGAAGGATATGTCCATGGTCTCGTGCTTGCCGGAAAGGTCGCCAACGCTCCGTATAAACAATGGTCCTATACCCTGTATCCTGAGGAAGTGGCTGACTGTCCTGACCTGGAAAACTGCCGGACGGTAGAGCAGGCCCTGAATGACAAATCCGGACTGACCAACTGCCTCAAGGTGGGCAAGGTCGAAGGTCTCAAACTTCTGACGACAGACCACACCTCGACGCAACCGATCTATGAAAAGGCCACTCCCTGGTTCGTTCCAAGCGCAGGACAGTGGGTCAAGATCATCTGCGCCTGGGGCGGCACGGTCACGAGTCCGATGAACCTTACAGGCCGCATCAACTTCCAATACGAGAGCAAAATACAGCCTGGCGTCGTGACGATGCTCGAAGATGTCAAATACCTGTGGACGCCTTTTTTTGCACCTACATACAGCGGAAACGACTCCCCGGCTGGTAACATAAGATATCCTTACAGCTCGACCGAGTTTGGAACATATGGAGTAGCTACTTCCTATATGTGGATGTTCGTCTATCAAAGGAGCGCAGGGGAGACCTATGCGAAGCCGTTCAGCAAGACGGACCAGGTAGGCATGGACTGGAGAGCGCTTGCTTTTTGATGTCTTATTTCCCGGGGCCCCAGACCTCGTCGGAAATCTCCTTGACCAGGCGGAGTTTGGCCCACTGCTCTTCGGGCGTGATCTTGTTGCCGATGGCGCAGGAGGCGAAGCCGCACTGCGGCGAGAGCGAGAGCCGCTCGAGCGGAATGTATTTGGCGGCTTCGTTGATGCGGGCGATGATGGTCGCCTTGTCCTCCAGTTCGGGGCGCTTGGTGGTGATCAGGCCCAGCACCACGTGCTTGTCGGGGCTGACCTTGGCCAGGGGCCTGAAACTGCCTGAGCGCTCGTCGTCGTATTCCAGGTAGAGAATATCGACGTTCTCCCGTGCGAACACCCAGTCGGCCACGGTGTCGTAGGCGCCGCTGTTGAACCAGGCGGAGTTGTAATTGCCGCGGCAGATGTGCGATGCCACCACCAGGTCGGCCGGCCGGCCCTCGAGGGCCAGGTTGTTCACCTGCAGCAGCATGTCCTTGACGTTGTCGAGATTGAAGCTCAGGCGGGCATAGCGCTGTGCGGCGGCTTCGCCGACGATGGCGCCCCAGGTGCAGTCGTCAAGCTGCAGGAAACGGCCTCCTGCCGCGTAGAACTGGCGGATGAAGTCCTGGTATACGGCGGCGATGTCCCGGATCAGGTCGTTGAGGTCGGGGTAGATGGCGATGGTGCCGGCGTAGTTGTTGGGCATGACGAGCTGCTGGAAGAACTGCGCGGGCGAGGGGACCGTGAGCTTGGCAATGGTCTGGCTGTCCTCAAACTGCTTGACGCGGCGGAAATCGTCGATGAACGGGTGCGGCTTCGGCGTGAGTTTGCCGGTCAGGAACACCCTGTCAAGGCGGGCCGTCACGCCGTTGAACGCGACGTCGCCGCCTTCCTCGTGCGTCACGCCGCCGAAGCCCCAGAAGAAGTCCAGGTGCCAGAAGGTGCGGTTGAACTCGCCGTCGGTGATGACGTGATAGCCCAGCTGCTTTTGCTTGTCTGTCAATTCGCGCACGAGCTGGTCGCGCGTGCTGTCGGAAAGGTTCTTGGGGCGGAGGAAACTGCCTACGAAGTCGGCCCGCTGCGGGACCTGGATGCCTTTGATCGTCTTGCTCATGGTGATTGGTCGTTTATTTCGGCGTCAAAAGTAGGTAAAAGGCATGATATCCTGAATGCTGTTTTGTGAAATCAGTAAAATATCCTATTTTCGTGTTGAGGATTGAATATAACGCAGAATATTATTCGGTAAAATGATGACTTACGACGAACTCGACAACACCGATCGCAAGATCCTGCGCATCTTGCAGGACGATTCGACACTCACCGTGAAGGAGCTGGCCGCCCGGGTCAATCTCTCGGCTTCGCCGGCCTTCGACCGCCAGAAGCGGCTGGAGCGCGAGGGCTTCATCAAGGGCTACCACGCCATCCTTGACGCGAAGAAAACCGGCAACGGAATCACGGTCTTGTGCAACATGCGCCTGAAGCAGCACTCGCAGGTGCTGATGGACGACTTCATGGAAGCCATCCAGGGCATCGAAGAGATAACGGAATGCTACAACACGAGCGGCGAATACGATTTCACGCTGAAGATCCAGACGCGGGACATGGACTCGTACCAGGAGTTCATGCGCACGAAGCTGGGCAATATCGACAGCGTGGGCTACTTCCACAGCGTGTTCGTGATGAAGGAAGTCAAAAACACGCACGGCGTGCCGCTGAAATAGAAATGATTGAAACGATCCAAATAGACGGTACGGGGCATATTTTTCCTGTTCTGCCGGCACCTTGTCCGCCGCCTCATCCTGACATTCCTTGACGTTCGTGCTAAACAACTATAGAGCAGTATTGAAATGTATGTATGGCACTATGAGTCGCCGCTCGGGGGCATGACCCTCGGCAGTGACGGCACTTCACTCACCGGGCTCTGGTTCGATGAGCAGGAGCGTTATGCCAATCCGCTGCCGGTGGGGTGCGAAGAGAAGATGCTTCCTGTCTTTGCGGATACCTGCCGCTGGCTGGACATCTATTTCAGCGGGCGGGAGCCGGGATTCACGCCGCGGCTTGCCCTGCACGCCGCTCCGTTCCGCACGGCCGTCTGGGAAATCCTCCTGACGATTCCTTACGGCAAGACGATGACCTACGGGGAAATCGCGAAGCGGGTTGCGGAACGGATGGGAGCCGCCCGGATGTCCGCCCAGGCGGTCGGCGGAGCGGTGGGACACAATCCCATCTCGCTCATCGTCCCTTGCCACAGGGTCGTGGGCGCCGGCGGCGCGCTCACCGGCTATGCCGGCGGCCTTGACAGGAAGGCCAGCCTGCTCCGGCTGGAAGGTGTGATGCGTTGGTTTTTCGCTATGAATGAGGATTGACCGATTCGGAAAAGGTTTGTAGCTTTGTGTTGGATATGCGTGAATTCTTCCGGTCGTTGTTGATGGTGACGGGCGAAATGAGCCCGTACCTGCTGCTGGGCTTCCTGATCGCGGGGGTGCTGCACGTTTTCGTGCCCCGGCGGTTCTATACCCGTTATCTGTCGAAGGACAACAAGTGGGCCGTGGTCTGGGCGGCGCTGCTGGGCGTGCCGCTTCCGCTGTGCTCCTGCGGCGTGATCCCGACGGCCATCGGCCTGCGGAACGAGAAGGCGTCCAAGGGCGCCGTCGCGTCTTTCCTGATCGCGACGCCGCAGACGGGCGTCGATTCCATCCTGGCGACGTTCTCGCTGCTGGGGCTCGGCTTTGCCGTCATCCGCCCCGTCGCGGCGCTCGTCACCGGCATCTGCGGCGGCCTGCTGGTCAACCGCCTGGTGCCGGAGGACGATGCCGCTGCCGCGCCGGCGGACAGCTGCCGCGTCGAGAGCGGCAGCCGGATCTGGCGCGTGCTGCGCTACGCATTCTTCGAGATGATGCAGAACATCGGCGGACGCCTGCTCATCGGCCTGCTGGTGGCGGCGCTCATCCAGGTCGCCGTCCCGGACGAATTCTTCCTGCATTTCGGCAAGCAGCCCCTGCTGCAGATGCTCGTGATCCTGGTCGTCGCCGTGCCGATGTACATCTGCTCGACCGGCAGCATTCCCGTGGCCGCCGCGTTGATGCTGAAAGGCCTCTCGCCGGGCGCGGCGCTGGTGATGCTGATGGCCGGGCCGGCCGTCAACATGGCGTCCATCCTGGTCGTCCGGAAGGCGCTGGGAGGCCGTTTTACGGCCATCTACCTGCTGGTGATCGTGGGTTTCTCCATCCTGTTCGGCCTGCTGGTCAACGCCGCCGGCATCACGGTGCGGCCGCTGGCCGCCGGCGATGCCTGCTGCGCGGCCGAGGCCACGCCCGGCCTGTTCCGGATCATCTGTGCCATCGTATTGACTCTTTTGATTATATTTGCTCTGATCATGAAACTTTTCGAACGATTCTCCCGCAAAGAGGCGGCCCCGGACACGGCCGTCTATGTGGTCGAAGGCATGAAATGCAGCCACTGCGAGGCGGCCGTCCTGCGCGCCCTGGACGCCGTGCCCGGCGTCGAGTCCGCCCAGGCCAGCGCCGCCCGCAAAACCCTTACCGTCAAAGGCTCCGCCGCTGAAGAAGCCATCCGTGCGGCCGTCGAAGGCGCCGGCTACACCTTCAAAGGCAAGAAGTAATCCGCCTATGAAGAGACTCCTGGCCGCCGCTTGCCTGGCCGGCGCTCTTGCCGCCTGCACCCCCAAACCCGCCCACTTCGAGCTGGCGGGCAATCCCATCATCACGCACATGTACTCGGCGGACCCTTCCGCCCACGTTTTCGGGGATTCCCTGTATATCTATCCCAGCCACGACCGTGACCTGGCGATGGGATTCGACATGGAAGACTATCACTGCTACGTGACGGCCGACATGCAGACGTTCGAGGACCGGGGCGTCATCTTCCGGCCTTTCGAGCAGACCACCTGGGCGAAGACCCGGGCGTGTCGGACCATCCCTGGGGGCCGTTCGCGGACCCGCTGGGCCGTCCGCTGCTGTCCATCGACTCCCCGGGCGTCGTCTGCGACCGCGATTTCATCGACCCGTGCGTCTTTATTGACGACGATGGGCAGGCTTATATGTTCGTGGGGCAGAATACCTGCTGCTGCATCAAGCTGAACGAAGACATGGTCTCCTACGACGGGGAAGTGCACATCATCGAGGGCCTGGAAGAGTTCTTCGAGGCGGCCTGGGTGCACAA
>LUZH01000036.1 GCA_001602885.1 Bacteroidales bacterium Bact_16
CCTGGGCCACGTGGACGACGGCTCCGGGATCCGGAGCGTCCTTTCCTATCCCTGGTATTATTGACCCGACTTTCTGAACGACTATGAGAACCCGATTCCTTCTTTTCCTGGCAGCCGCCCTCGTGCTGCTGTCCGGATGCGACAAGACGAAGACGAAGTCGCGCTCCGGCGATTTCCTCCTGCCCGTCATGGAGACGACCGACATCCACGGCTATATCGTCAGCCGCGAAGACGATTTCTTCCACTACCGGATGGCGTACATCGCCGACAAGGCCAAGGACATCCGGGGCCGCGGCGCGGAATACGCCAAAGACCGGCTCCTGCTGCTGGACGGGGGCGACCTCTACCAGGGCGCGTCCATCTCCAACCTGCTGGGCGGCCAGCCCGTGTCGGCGGCGGTGGACCGGATGGAATACGACGCCGTCGCCCTCGGCAACCACGAATTTGACTGGGGGATCGAGAGCACGGTCGATCCGGACGCCACGATGCCCGACTACGAATGGGCGGGCAGCCGGCAGGTCAACGACATCCCCGTCCTCTGCGCCAACCTGTATCTGGACGGCAGCCGGGCGCCCTTCACCAAAGACTACGTGATCGTCGAGAAGACCGCCCGGAGCTCCAGCGGGGAGACCGTCCCGGTCCGGATCGGCATCATCGGCTTCGCCGTGGATTATGCCAGCAGCATCATGTCTTCGAAATTCACCGACCGGGGATTCTCCATCCGGGAAGACTACTCGATCGCCGACGACCTGGCCCGGGAGCTGGAGTCGTCGGGCCAGTGCGACGCCACGGTCCTGCTCGTCCACGGCGCCGCCGACTACGTGGCGGCCCAGCTGGCCTGGAACAGCGCCATCGACCTGGTGCTGGGCGGCCACAGCCACGCGCGCAAGAGCGGCCGGCGGGGCTCCGGCCCCGTGTTCCTGCAAGGGGGCCGGTATTGCGAGCATTATTCCAGCGCCGACCTCAAGTTCCTGCGGGACCGCAAGACGGGCGAAGTCTCCTTCTCCTCCGTGGTGAACGTGAAAAACTACGCCGTCAGCGCGTCCTTCGACCAGCATCGCGCCGAAGGGCAGAATGCCGAAGATCTGGACGAGGACGTCCTGGCCATCTGCGACGCGGCCATCGCGGCCACGGCCCTGGAGGGCGGCGACGTGATCGGACACATCGAAGTGGATGCCACGCAACATCCCATTGCCGGGAGCGGCGAGCGCGCCACGGCGATGTCGAACTGGATGTGCGACATCCTCCGCCGTGTCGGCGACGCCGACGTCTCCTTCGTCAACAGCGGCGGCGTGCGCACGACGTTCCCGCTCGGCGGGGCGTCCGGCCGGGACATCACCGTCGCGAACGTCTACGAGATGTTCCCCTTCAACAATACGACCTATGTCTATGAGATCACGTATGCGGAGCTGCTCCAGCTGCTGCGGTATTCATTGACCGGCAGCGGCGGGAGCCTGTTTACGTTCATGACGGGGATCGACTGCGAGTACCGCGGGAATGCCGTCCTCGCGCTCGCCAAAGACGGCGCGACGCTCTACCGGGACGGCCGCTGGACCGGCGACTGGGCGTCCCGCAAGCTCCTGCTCTCCGTGAGCGAGTATCTGGCCACCACCCAGCGGACCGACAGCAGCACCGGCCTGAGCAATCCGCTGCCGGGATGGAACACGACGCAGCGCCTGCTGTCCAGCGACCGCGTGGACAACGAAAGCGCCGTCGTGGTGCTCAAGGCAGAGGCCGCCGCTTCCGGAGGCCTTCTGTCCATCGACACCACGCCGCACTTTATCTTGCGCTGATTTTCGCTAATAATTGCGGATCTCGACGCCGCCGAAGCCGACTTCGCCGGTGAGGACGAGGATCGGCTCGCCTGCGTTGATCTTGCTGAAACGCTTGTCCGTGACGCCGCCGAAGCCGTTGCTCACGGCGGTGGTGACGGCCATCCCTTCCGGCACGATGATGACGATGCCGCTGAAGGCGACGTTCAGGTTGATGACCGCCTCTTTGGCGAACTCGGCGCCCCGCAGGTCCAGCGTCAGGCCGCCGAAGGACACGTTGACGTCGGCGCCGTCGAACTTCTCACCCGCAAAGAACAGGTGCTGCTTGCCGAAAGAGGAATCGATATGGCGGATGTCCTTTCCGTCGCGGGAGAAGGTCGTGTATCCGCTTGCGTTGCGGCGGCAGCAGGACTTGAAGAAGAGAAGCCGGATGCCGAAGCCGATGACCATCAGCGCCAGGGCGTATTGCCACATGTTGCTCCAGGAAATGATGTCGCGGTCTGCCAGCAGGAGCAGCACGCCGATGCCGATGCCCACGCACGGGCCGACGACTTCCCGTCCGCTGAGGAGCGCGGAAAGGCAGGGCAGGATGATGAACAGGGTCCACCAGCCTCTGGTGGAGAAGTCGAAACCGGGAACGCCCGCGAGATTCAGGACCCAGATCACGCCGATGATGATCAGCGCGAGGCCCAGGACGATTTTGAAGGGATGTTTCATGGTATTGGATTGTCAGGTTATGCAAAGATATGCTTTTTTCGTATCTTTCGTGTCCCAAATGATAACACGATGAAAAAAGTTCTCCTTTTCCTAGCCGGCTGTGTGTTCTGCGCTGCATCTTTCGCGCAGGAGCCGGTGACCTTCACTGCTGAGCAGGACCACCAGAACATGCTCGACCAGCTCGGGATCAAATCCATCCGCCGCGGTTTCGACGCGGACGAGAAGAGCCCCTACGCCGCCAACTACGATGAGAGCAAGGCCAATCCCTTCCCCGTGCTTCCGGAAATCCTCCGGACCAATGCCGGCAAGAAGGTCACCACGGCTAAGCAGTGGTGGGAGGTCCGCCGGCCGGAGATCGTCGAGGGCTTCGAGAGCGAGGTCTATGGCCGCGTCCCGGCCAACGTCCCCGGCGTGACCTGGACGGTCGAGGCCGAGGAGATCGAGTTCGTCGGCCGGATTCCGGCCAAGGCCAAGCAGCTCCGGGGCCATGTCGACAACTCCGCCTGCCCCGCGATCGACGTCGACATCAAGATGGTCGTCGTGACGCCTGCCAATGCCGAAGGGCCGGTGCCGGTGCTGATGATGTTCGGCGCCGCCAACCTTCCCAACCCCGTCAAGCCCGGCGGAGACGACATGGCCGTCATCAACAAAGCCTTGCGCCGCATCCTGGAGAGCGATCCGGAGACGGCCGAGCTGATGAAGAAATACCCGGCCTGGCAGCCCTTCGAGCCTGCCAACCCGTTCGCCATGTTCATGCGCCCGTCCCAGCAGGCTCCCGGCCAGGATCCGCCGTCCAACCAGCAGCTGCTCGCCGCCGGCTGGGGCTATGCGATGATCGACCCGGCCAGCATCCAGGCCGACAACGGTGCCGGCCTGACCCGCGGCATCATCGGCCTGACCAACCACGGCCAGCCGCGCAAGCCGGACGACTGGGGCGCCCTGCGCGCCTGGGCCTGGGGTGCCGCCCGCGGCCTTGATTATCTCGAGACCGATCCTGACGTCGACGCGAAGCATGTCGGCATCGAGGGCGTGTCCCGCTACGGCAAGGCCGCGCTCGTGACGCTCGCCTTCGAGGAGCGTTTCGCGATGGGCCTGATCGGTTCCTCCGGCAAGGGCGGCGCCACGCTGCACCGCCGCATCTTCGGCGAGGGCCTGGAGAATCTTTCCAATGCCGGCGAATACCACTGGATGGCCGGCAACTACATCAAGTACTGCGCGGTCGAGTCGAAGACGGGCGCCTGGAACGCCGGCATGCTGCCGGTCGATTCGCACGAGCTCATCGCGCTCTGCGCGCCGCGCCTCGTGTTCATCAGCTACGGCATTCCGGAGCAGGGCGACGCCCTGTGGCTGGACCAGTACGGCAGCTGGCAGGCCACCGTGGCCGCCGGCGAGGTGTTCAAGCTGCTCGGCGCGAAAGACCTCGGCCGGTCCAACGACTACCGCAAGGAGCCGATGCCGGCCGTGCTCGAGGGCCTGCTCGACGGCGAGCTGGCCTGGCGCCAGCACGACGGCGGACACACGGACGCTCCGAATATGAAATACTTCATCGAATGGGCATCACGTAAAATTCGGGAAAAATAGCTATCTTTGCGGCAATAAAATTTGAAAGATATGAATCTTAGAGACATCAAAAAGGACATCGAGTATGTGCTGAGCGCATTTGTGGAGGATTGCTCCGTCGTCGCCTGTGTCAATCCCAAGATCACCGACGCCAACGTCAGCGAGCTGATGGAAGAGGCCATCGACCTCTACAACGAACTCCGCGACAAGGTCAACGCCAAGGTCGAGGGCTCCAAGAAGGCCTACTACAACGATCTTCGCAAGGAGGTCCTCTCCAAGACGGACGCGCTCTACTCCAAACTCAGCACCGCCGTGAAGGAAGCGGTCAAATAATGAGAATCACCTTCCCCCTGATATCAGTCGCGCTTCTGCTAACAACATGGAGCGCGACTGCTGGTATTCCCCGGACCCGGGCGCAGAAGGCCGTCGAGGCCGTCTGCGCGCAGGAGCCGCTGCGGGCCGGCCTCGCCGGCGTGCTGGCGGTCCGTGCGGACGGGGATACGCTCGTCGCCGTCAACATCCGCCAGAAGCTGGTCCCGGCCTCCAACGTCAAGCTGCTGACCACGGGCCTGGCCCTGCATACGCTCGGGGCGGATTACCGTTTCGAGACCCGCATCGCTTATACGGGCACGGTGGCGGACGGCACGCTGAAGGGGGACGTCTATATCCTCGGCGGGGGCGATCCCACGACCGGGTCGCGCTCCGACTGTGCGGAGGGGGTTGGCAAGACCTTCGCCGCCTGGGCGAAGCTGCTCGCCGACGCCGGCATCGAGACCGTCGAAGGGCGCATCCTGGGCGATCCCCGCTGCTTCGCCACCCCGACGCCGCAGAACCTCGGCTGGACCTTCGACGACCTGGGCACCTACTACGGCGCCGGCCCGACCGGCCTCAATTTCTTCGAGAACGCCCAGAATTTCTACATCAC
>LUZH01000037.1 GCA_001602885.1 Bacteroidales bacterium Bact_16
CTTGGCGTCGGTGATGGCGACGATGCGGGAAGCGGCCTCGGCCTTGCCGTAGGTCTGCTCGATATATTCCTTGACAATGCGGAAGGCGACGGCCGGCTCCGTGGTGGTGCCGGACTTGGAGATCACCACGCAGGCGGTGTTGCGCGTCCGGGCCAGGTCCATCAGCTCGGCGAGGTAGTCCTCGGAGAGGTTGTTGCCGGCATAGACGATCTGCGGGACGCCCTGCTTGCGGATGAAACCGTGCGAGAGCGCCTCGATGGCGCAGCGGGCGCCGAGATAGCTGCCGCCGATGCCGATCACGACCACCAGGTCCACGCCCTTGGCAGCCCACGCGTCGCGGATGCCTTCGCAGTCAGCGACCAGGGACTCGGGGATATCGACCGGAAGGGTCTTCCAGCCGAGGAAGTCGTTGCCGGCGCCGGACTCGGCGTCCAGGACGTCGAAAGCGGCAAGCGCCTTCTCGACATATTTCTGATATTCTGCATCTTTGACAAAGGAGCTGCAGCCTCCTACATTGACTTTGACCATGATAAGATAGATTTTGTCGGATTTTCAGCCGACAAATTTAAGGATTTTTCTTGAGCACCAAGGCACTTTCGTACGCTTTATTCGCCGACTTCACCAATTCGCGATATTCAGGATAGTCGGAAGCCGGCATCCGGCCGGGCTTCATCTTTATTTCGTTGACGACCAGCACGCCCTCCTCGACAAGCCGGAATTCCTGCCGGAAATCCGCCACGGAGCAGGACAGGGTCCGCCCTTCGGGGAGATGCTCGACCGCGTATCCCTCCGGGACGACGACGAGGACGCTGTCCCGCGCCGTCGCTGCGCGGTTGACAACCATGTCGTATTTGCGCGTCGTCTTCTGGGCGTTCATCGAGACCCGGAACGGGAAGGCACGGACAAACATCCGGTCTCCGTCCACCCGGCCGATCCCATCGAGCCCGAAAGAGAACCGGACCCGGGCCTCGGGGCAATACCCGGGCGTGCCGTCATAATCCCGGAAATTCTCGGAGAACGACTCCACCCGGAAATTCTCGGGATGCCCCTGCACGCCCGACAGGAGGAACTTCCGCGCATCTTCGGCCTTCAGTTCCGCAAAATCGAAGAAGCGCTCGGCGCAGTCCAGCCGCGCCATCCGCTCCACCGCGACCCGGGCCGAGCCGTCGGCGGACAGCCGCACTTCCGTGCGGTCCGCCTCGACGCTCAGCGAGTCCGGATAAGCCGGGATGCGGGTCAGTTTCCCGCCGTCGTAGCGGATCAGGACGGCCTCGTGGCCGGCGATATCTTCATGGCGGTAGCCCAACGGGACCGAAGGATTCGTACACTCCACCCAGAGGGTGTCCCGCTGCATCGGGACGCACAGGATCGCGTGGTTCATCTGCCCCACCGAAGCGTAGCCGTCGTACAGCTTGGCCCGTTTGGTATTGACGATCACGTATTCGGACCTGATGTCCAGCAGCGCAAGCAGCTGCTGCATATAGAAGGACAGGGCCTTGCAGTCGCCGAAACCGGATGCGGCCACCCGCTCCGGGGCGGTAGGCGCAAAGCCGCCGATGCCCAGCTGGATGCTGATGTAGCGGGTATGCTGGCGCAGGAAATCATAGACCGCGCGGATCTTCTCCAGGTCCGAGGAGCAGTCCTTCGTCAGGTCGGCAATCTCCTGCCGGACGCCCGCCGGGACTTCCGGATTGGCGGGGCGCAGGGAATACAGCCAGCGGCCCACTTCCGTCCAGTCGTTCTGCGTGCCGGACGTGCCGGCGAAGCGGAACTCGACCGGACAGGCGTGGACGTACGGCGTCAGTTCGAGCAGGCTCGGCATATAATTCTCGTGCGTCACGGCCGGAAGCTCCGCGAACTCCCAGCGGAAGACCTTCCGATCATCCTCCTGGGATACCGCGGGCTCCGCGGAAGCCTTGAAGCGGATCTCCGTCGACAGGGGCACGGAAACCGTATAGGAAGCGTGCCGGACCGGGACGTCGTAATCCACCATCGGGGTGAAAGACGGGAAGGAAGCGATCGCCTTCCGATACGTGACCGTATAGTTGTATTCCACTTCGAAGGGATACGGGGCCACCGGTTCATAGGTGTTGACGTAGCTCTTGTCCACCAGCGCATCCGACTCCAGAGACACATACAGGTCATCCTTCTTCAGTTTGCGGATGACCTTCCCGCCCGAAGAGATGCGCCCGGAGAAGGAGCTCAGCGAGCGGAATTCGTCCGTATAGACCAGGAATGTTCCGGCCTCGGCGCCGCCCTGCTTGTTGACGCGGACTCGCTGATGCACTTCGTAACGGGCTTCAGAGGGAGAAATCAGCGTGAACTTCGCTTCCTTCTCAAGCACTTCGGCCACCGGCTGGGCGTGAGCCACGCCCGTCAGCAGCACGGCCAGGAAAACCACAAGGGAAAGGCGCTTCATCTCAGGACTTCTTGATCACGATCGTCTGTCTGGACAGGTTGCAGAGGGCCGTCCAATAAGCCCGGGCGTCCGCATAATCCTGAGGGAGGCAGATCAGGGCCCCCAGGTCGAAGCGATAGGACAGCGTGACGACATTGTCGGTCACAGACGTCATCACGCTGACCGTGGAAGGCATTCCCGAGACGATCCGCCGCCGCGCCGGCAGCTGCTCGACAGTATATCCCTCCGGCAGGGTCAGCCGGAAAGTATAGACGATCTGCTCCTTGTACGGGAAATCGACGGGGAGCCTGCGCTCCTCGGAACGGAACAGGGTCTCGGAATGGAACTGCTCCAGGAACGGATTCACATAGATCATCTCCCCGGACACGTCGCAGTTGCGTTCGAAGCTGTACTGCATCGAAGAATGGTCGCTATATTCGTCGAGCCCTTCGCCGACGAAATCCGCGACCTCGGCAGAGCACTCCTTTTCCAGGTGCTCCAGGACCTTCTCTTCAGAATCGAGCCTGCGCACCGCTCCCTTGAACGCATAGGAAGGAACGCCGGTATAAACGGCCTTGGCCGTGCCCTTCATCACGCCGTCCGGCGTCAGCTCCGCGGACACCATGTACTGGGTGATGTTGCGGGAGAGGCCCGACAGGTCCACCCAGCTGCCGGTCCCTTCGATGGGGACGACACGGGCCTGGGTCACCAGGTCATTGTCGCGCAGCACGTTGAACCAGCCGTCAGGATCGGCCGCATCCACATAGAGCAGGGTGCCGTCCGTCAGCTGGAAACGGAGAATCATCTTGTCGAATGCGCCCGTATCGGGCAGGATGTTCATCAGGAGGCCGTTGGAACGGCAGCGGAGCAGCACGGGAGCGACGTCGAACCCGGCGTAGCGCGCGGCCGAGGCCACCAGCGCGTTGATGTCCGCGCTGTCGCCCGAACGGGCGCGCAGCACTTCTCCGGCCGAGGCGGGAATGAGGCGGAAAGACTCGTTCCACTGGACTTTCTGGCGCACGAGCGCAATGATGGCCTCCAGCTGGTCCTGCGGCGTTTCCTTTCCCTGCAGGGCCTGGTCGACCTCATCCTTGAAGCGGCAGTTCGCCTTGACCTGCTCGATGATCGGGGATTCGCGGACCAGCTTGTCCACATCTTCCCAGACCACGCTGTAGTCGCGGTACAGAGACGGGAAGCGGAGACCGCTGACGACGATCGACATGGACGAACGGTACTGGCGGGGGCAATACAGTCCCGGCTCGCGGTCCAGGGCCCGGAGGTCCACCGCCGTGTATTCCTTGACGTCCAGGGTATTGCCCGGGAACAAGGTGCCCAGGTCCATGCCTCCCTCGCTCGACTCCTTGATGGTGAAAGACGCCTCGCCCCGGGTGATGGCCCGGAATTCCAGCCAGCGGGGGAGCTTGAGGGTATAGACACATTTGTTGACCGGGATGTCCCGCTGGAAATAGAAATCGTCTATCTGGCGGAATCGCGCCGACGTGGTATTGTACTGGATCTCGACGACCGAGCCGACCTTGACGTTCGGCGCGGCGAAAGTCACCTTGTCGTAGTGGTCGTTCACGCGGGTCCGGAAAATGCTGTTGCGAGGCAGCTTCGTCGCAACCACTTTCCCGTTCTCGAGGTTATAGGTCACGACGGAAATATTGGTAATGGATTCCAGGTCACCCGCCTCCCGGGACACGCCGAATTCGAAGTCGCAGCGGTCCTTCTCCTCTTCTTTCAGGATCTTGACCCGCTCCCGATGGAAAGAGGTCACCATGGGGATGCCTTCGGACACGTCGAAATCGATCTTGAGCGTATGGTCCTCGAACAGGACCAGCGCCGCGGCGGCCGTATCCAGCGGGTACGTCGTCATGGCGCATTCCGCTTCGGAGACCCTGCCGGAGCGGGTGTCGACTGGAATTGTCTGTGCGTGCATCACTCCGGAAGAAAAGAGGAGGACGATGGAGAAGAATTTCAAACACTTCATAGTTTTTGGTGTTATTTGGGAAAGTTAAGAATAGCCATCAGAGGATGAAGAACGGCGAGGGCGTCATCCGCGGCAGCGGGCAGAGCCGCGGGATGCGGCCCTCCGCCTCGGCGTAGCAGGCCTGCAGCACGGCGGCGTTCGTTTGGTATGCGAGTTCGGGCGTGTTGTTGTGCTCGCTCAGGTGGCAGAGGAAGATGTTGCGCAGGCCCGGATGGGCGAATTCGCGCAGTGCCTCGGCGCACTCGACGTTGGAGAGGTGCCCGTGGCCGCCGCAGATGCGATCCTGCAGGATCTTGGGGTACGGGCCGTTCCGCAGCATCTCCAGGTCGTAGTTGGACTCGATCACCACGGTGTCGGCCTGCCGGGCGAAGCTCAGGCCCTGCGGCACCATCCGTCCGATGTCGGTCATGATCACGAATTTGTAGTCGTCCAGCAACAGGGCGTAGCCGAAGGTG
>LUZH01000038.1 GCA_001602885.1 Bacteroidales bacterium Bact_16
TATGTCGGACAAGCGGGCAGTCATCTATTGCTCCTCGAGTTCCGACATCGATCCGGCCTACAATCAAGCTGCGCGGCAAATCGTCCGCGCAGCTTGTTTGGCAGGATATGATATCGTCTCGGGAGGCTCCTGGCGGGGTACGATGGGCCACGTCTGCGACGAGGCCCTGGAGCACGGCGTCCGTGTGATCGGCGTGCTCCCGCGGTTCATGAAGGGATTCGAGCATCCGCGCCTGACGGAATGCATCTGGACGGACCGGATGTCGGAGCGCAAGGACCTCATGCGTGAAGGGACCAGTGTCGCCATCGCCCTGCCGGGCGGGATCGGCACGCTGGACGAAGTGGCGGAGACGTATTGTCTTGCCAAGCTCGGCCGCTACGCCGGCCGGGTCATCATTTTCAATCCGGACGGATTTTACGATCCGTTCAAACTCCAGCTCGACCGCTATGTGGAGCGGGGCATGATGGACGCGGCGTCCCGCGCCCTGGTGGCCTTCCCGGAGACGGTCGAAGAATGTGCAAAGCTTCTGTGAGCAGACAAGAGATCATCGACTTCCTCGGAGCGGATTGGGACCGTGTCTTGGCCCTGATCCGGGACCAGCTGCATTCTGACGTCGGTCTCCTGGCGGAGACCAACAGCAGGATCCTGTCCAATTCCGGCAAGATGCTCCGGCCGATGATGGCGCTGCTGATCGCCCGGGCGATCGCCGCGCCCAACAACGACGCGGTCTGCTGCGCCGCGGCCTCCGAGCTGCTGCACAACGCCACCCTCATCCACGACGACGTGGCCGACGAGAGCGTGGAGCGGCGCGGCCGTCCCACGCTGAGCGCCCTGCTCGGGCCCGGCCCGGCCGTGCTGGTGGGGGACTACTGGCTCGCCCGCGCCGTGAGCCTGATCGTCGACACCGGACACCGCGATCCCGTGATCCGGGCGTTCGCCAAGACGCTCACGGACCTCGCCGAAGGCGAAATGCTCCAGCTGGAGAAGGCCGCCTCCTGCGACACCGTCGAGGAGGACTACCTGCGGATCATCCACTGCAAGACGGCCTCGCTTTTCCGCGCGGCGGCCGAATCGGCGGCGTTGTCCGTCGAGGCCGACCCGGCCCGGCTGGAGGCGGCCTGCACCTATGGATCCGCCCTGGGCATCGCTTTCCAGATCAAGGACGACATCCTGGACTATGCCGGCTCGGAGACCCTCGGCAAGCCGGTCGGCGTAGACCTCAGAGAACAGAAAATCACGCTTCCGCTGCTGGAGGCCCTCAAGGGCTCGCCGCAGGAAGCGGACATCCGGGCGCTGGTGCGGGAGATCCCGTCCCACCCCGAACATTGCGACACGATCCGCCGCTTCGTGGCGGAGCGCGGCGGCGTCGAGAAGGCCGCCCGTCGCCTGTCGGAGTGGGTGGAGCGCGCCGTGCGCGCCCTGGATGCATTCGAGGACGGACCGGCCAGGGACTTCCTGGCCGAGATCGCCCGCTACAACCAAATCAGACAGGTATGACATTCGCGCAGATCCAGGGCAACGAAGATGTGAAGCAGGCGCTCACCGGCATGGTGGACGCCGGCCGCATCCCGCACGCCATCCTCTTCCACGAGGACGACGGCGGCGGAGCGTTCCCGCTTGCGCTGGCCTTCCTGCAATACCTCTTCTGCCGCGAGCGCAGCGGCGGCGACTCCTGTGGCCGCTGCCCGTCCTGCGGCAAGATCGGCCGCCTGATCCATCCCGACGTGCATTTCGTCTTCCCGACGGCCGCCGGCGTCCTCTCCGAGCAGTATCTGGAGCCGCTGCGCAAGCTCGTGGCCGAGCGTCCCGCTTTCCGCGAAGCGGAGCTCACCGAGGCCCTGGGCATCGCCGGCAAGGTCCCGATGATCGCCGTCGCGGAGTCGCGCCGCCTGCTGGAGAAGCTCTCACTGAGCGCGCTCGAAGGCGGCTGGCGGGCGGTGGTGATCTACCTCCCCGAGCGGATGAACGTCGAGGCGGCGAACCGCCTCCTCAAGATCATCGAGGAGCCGCCGGCACAGACGCAGTTCCTGCTCATCGCGCACCAGATGGAGCGCGTCCTGCCCACGATCGCTTCGCGCTGCCAGCGCATCCGCGTCCATTCCGCCGGCGCCGTGGCCGGCCCCGACTGCGCGGACGCCGGCGTGCTGGACGAGCTGATGGACGCCCTGCTGGCCCGCGACCTTTTCGCCGCCCTGGACGTCGCCGACCGGCTGGCCGGCACGGCTTCGCGCGAGGGCGCCAAGTCCTTCTGCACCTTCGCGGCAGACCGCCTGCGCCAGGTCTTCCTGGCCCAGCAGGGAATCGAAGGTGCCGGGGAGATCTCCCCGCAGGCCCGCAGCTGGGCCGGCCGCTGCCGCAAGACATTCCCGCGCCAGGCCCTCGAGGTCCTGGACCGAACACAGACCCTCATCGGCCGTAATGTCAACCTGAAGATCCTCTTCACCGACATGACCGACCGCCTGTTTTTACTGATATGACGACAAACGAATCCATCCAATACGACTGCTTCCGCGGTTGCGTGGTGACCCACGAGGAGGGCACGGGCGAGACCCGCTGCACCTATCGCGCCGGATGCTGCAAGCTCGGCGACTACAACTGGCTGAAAGACGCCAACGACGGCACCTTCCGCAACCTCTTCGAGGTGCGCTTCAAGAACACGCGCAAGGGGTTCTACATCAACGACTCCTCGCAGAACGTCCGCCTCGGCGACCTGGTGGTCGTGGAGGCCACGACCGGGCAGGATCTCGGCATCGTGACGCTGGAGGGCCCGATCGTCGGCCGCCAGATGCGCAGCCGCGGGATTGACCCCGCGACGGCCCAGTTCAAGAAGATCTACCGCAAGGCCCGCCAGAGCGACATCGAGAAGTGGCAGGAAGCCATCGCCCGCGAGCAGGACACGATGATCAAGGCCCGCCGCATCGCGGCCGAAATGGGCCTGGAGATGAAGATCGGGGACGTGGAGTTCCAGGGAGACGGCTCCAAGGCCATCTTCTACTACATCGCCGACGGGCGTGTGGACTTCCGCCAGCTGATCAAGGTGTTTGCCGAAGAGTTCCGCATCCGCATCGAGATGAAGCAGATCGGCGCGCGGCAGGAAGCCGGCCTCATCGGAGGCCTGGGCATCTGCGGCCGCGAGCTGTGCTGCGCCAACTATATTTCCTCCTTCCAGAGCATCTCCACGGCGGCCGCGCGCTGCCAGGACCTGTCGCTCAACCCGCAGAAGCTCGCGGGCCAGTGCGGCAAGCTCAAGTGCTGCCTCAACTACGAGGTGGCGACCTACCTGGACGCCCAGTCGCACATCCCCAAGGTCAGCGGCCCGCTCGAGTTCGAGGACGGCCTGGCCTGGCTGCGCAAGACGGACATCCTGCGCGAGGTGATGTATTTCTCCTACGACAAGACCTCCGACGCCAACCTCTACGCGCTCGACGCCGCGGAGGTGTGGGACATCCTGGAGATGAACCGCAACGGCGAGAAGCCCGAATCGCTGCGCACCGAGCCGGAGCCCAACATCCCCGAGTTCGTGACGGCGGTGGGCGACGACAGCATCAGCCGTTTCGACGCCCCCCGGCGCAAGCGCTCCCGCGGCGGCAAGAACCGCTCCAAGGGCCGCGGCGCCAAGGAAGCCGCACCCGCCCAGGCGGCACCGGCCCCGCAGAACGGCAAGGAAGCGCGTCCCGCGCAGAACGGCGAGAAGGCGCAGGCTTCCGGCGAGAAGAACGGCCGCAGCCGCGGCCGGGGCGGCCGGAACCGGGGCCGCGGCGGCAATGGCAACGGTAACGGCAACGGCGGCCAGAAGCCGCAGGCCAACAAATCTTCCGAGTAAAATGCTCGCGCGCCGGCTCAGATGGGCGTTGCTGGCGGCGTTGGTCTGCGGGCTGATGCTGCCGGCCTGTTCCGAGCCCGACAGCGTCGAACTTTTCGTCCGCCGGGAAGAAGTCAAGGGCGGCGTCTATGTCTTTTCGCTGCCGCTCAAGGACACCACGGCGGCATATGATTTCTGGTTTTATACCCGCACGGCCGGGCGGCCGGTGGAGAATCTCCGGCTCAACGCCCAGTGGCTGGCCCCTTCGGGCGACGGTTTCTCCGAGGCTGTCTATCTGCGCTCGGTGTCGCCCCGCGGGACCAGGGAGCTGTACCGGAGCGGGATGGTGCCCGCACAGGCGGGTTTCTGGCAGCTGAGCGTGCGCCCGGTGGGTGCGGAGGACGAACTCCTCGGGCTCGGCGTCATCTGCAAGAAGAAAGAGCATGGGACACGATAAGCTACGCAAATTCGCGGAGAACGAGACGTTCTCCTGCCTCCTCCAGCCCTCGGCGCAGGAACTGCTCGCCGACGGCTATTTCAACCTGCGCGACCACGCCGTCAAGGGCCATTGGGCGGAGCGGTTCGGAAACGGCCGCCCCATCGTCCTGGAGCTGGGCTGCGGCAAGGGCGAATACACGGTCGCGCTTGCGGAGCGCGATCCGGAGCGCAACTACATCGGCGTGGACATCAAGGGCGCGCGCCTGTGGAAGGGCGCCAAGTACGCCACGGAGCACGCGCTGCCCAACGTGGCGTTCCTGCGCACCCGCGTGGAGTTCATCTCCGCCTTCTTCGCCCCCGGCGAGGTGTCCGAGGTGTGGCTGACCTTCTCCGACCCGCAGTACCGCAGCGAGAATTCCCGCCTCTGCTCGCCGCTCTTCCTGGAGCGCTACCGCAACTTCCTGCGCCCCGGCGGCATCGTCCACCTCAAGACGGACTCCCGCTTCCTGCACGAATACGCCCGCGCCGTCTGCGCGGCCAACGGCCTGCAGGTCCTCGCCTGCACGAACGACTTATATGCCTCGAAGGACAGCATACAGCCGGTGGTCAGGGAGGTGAAGACGTTCTATGAGAACCTGTTCCTGCAGCAGGGCTACCCGATCACGTACCTGTCGTTCGTGATCGACCACGACGGGCCGTTCGTGAGCCCGCGCGACCCGGAGGAGTTCGACACAAAAAAATGGCGCGAAGCCGAGGGCCCGCGCCTGCTTTTCGGTCACGATTCCGCCGAGACCCGCCGCCAGAAACTCCGCGCGGCGAAGGAAGAATCCCTATAGCGTCTCCTGCTTCAACGATTCGATGTAGGCATCGATCCTGCGCAGCTCGCGCGGGATCCGGATGTTCTGCGGACAGAGCGACTCGCAGCGGCCGCAGGCGATGCAGTGGTCGGCCTGGCGGACCGTCGGGATGGCCTCGTTGTAGGCCAGCAGATACTTGCGCCGCATCCGGGCGTAGCCTTCCTGCTCCTTGCTGACCACGTAGGTGCCGGCCGTGACGTTGTCGTTGTAGAACTTGAAGATGCCCGGGATGTTGATGCCGTAGGGACAGGGCATGCAGTACTGGCAGCCCGTGCAGCTGACCAGCGGGTACTTCACCATCTGGTCGGCGATGCCGATAAGGAATTTCTTGCCCTCATCGTCCAGCGGCTTGAAGTCCAGGAACGTCTCCAGGTTGTCCTGCAGGTGCTCCATGTAGGTCATGCCCGACAGGGCGCACATCACGCGCGGGAAGCTGCCGACGTAGCGGAACGCCCAGGAGGCGACCGAGCGCTCCGGCTCGCGGGCCTTGAGCTGGTCGGTCAGCTGCGCGGGGATCTCGGCCAGCGCGCCGCCGCGCAGCGGCTCCATGATCACGATGGGGATCTCCCGCTTGTCCAGCTCCTGATAGAGATAGTCGGCGCGGGTGTTGCGCCCGCTGGGGTGCTCCCAGTCCATATAGTTCATCTGGATCTGCACGAAGTCCCAGTGGTACTTGTCGTGCAGGGCCATCATGTCGTCGAAGCCCTGCTGGTGGCCGTGGAAGGAGAAGCCGAGGTGGCGGATGCGCCCCGCCTCGCGCTCCTTGACGAGGAAGTCCACGATGCCGCTGTTCTCGAAGCGGCGCTTGTAGTCCTCCAGGTCGCTGATGGCGTGCAGCAGGTAGTAGTCGATGTGGTCGGTCTTGAAGATCTCCAGCGAGCGGCGGTACATCCGCACGCAGTCGTCGAAGCTGCTGGGGCCGAACATCGACAGTTTGGTGGCGAGCAGCCATTCCTCGCGCGGGTGGCGGTTGAGCGCCTCCGCGGTGGCGCGCTCGCTGTCGCCGCCCAGATAGACGGGGGAGGTGTCGAAGTAGTTGACGCCGTGCGCGAGGGCGAAGTCCACCAGGCGGTTGACTTCCTCCTGGTTGATGTGGTCGCGGCCGTCCTCGCCCTTGACCGTCGGCCAGCGCATGCAGCCGTAGCCGAGGGTGCCGATGCCCGGGAAATTCTGGAGCATCTCGCCGCGGAGTTCTTTGTTGCCGGTATCGGCGCCCGTCTCCTTGACGGCGCCGGGGGCGCAGGCGGCCACGCCGAGTGCGGCGGCGCCCAGGCCTGCGGATTTCAAAAATTCTCTTCTGTCCATAGGGCTCAAGCTTTGGTGTGGTGAACGGAATTCCCGCGCACGGTGATGGCGCTGACCGGGCGGGACGGGCACAGGAACTCGCAGGCGCCGCAGCCGATGCACTGCGCTTCGGAGACGGTCGGCAC
>LUZH01000039.1 GCA_001602885.1 Bacteroidales bacterium Bact_16
CGGGCGATGCCCTGGAGGATGGGGCCGATGGCGTCGGCGTTGCCGAGGCGCTGGACCAGCTTGTAGGCGATGTTGCCCACCTCGAGGTTGGGGAACACGAGGACGTTGGCGTTGCCGGCGATCTCGGAGCCGGGAGCCTTCTTCTGGCCCACGGACGGGACGAGGGCGGCGTCGGCCTGGAGCTCGCCGTCGATCTTGAGGGCGGGATCCAGCTCCTTGGCGAGCGCGGTGGCCTCGACGACCTTGTCCACGACTTCGTGCTTGGCGGAGCCCTTCGTGGAGAAGGAGAGCATCGCCACGCGCGGCTCGGCGAAGCCGGCCACGCTCCTGGCGGTCTGCGCCGTGCAGACGGCGATCTGCGCCAGCTGCTGGGCGTCCGGAGCCGGGGTCACGGCCACGTCGCCGATCACGAGCACGCCGTTCTCGCCGTACTGCGGGGTCTGGGTGACCATCAGCATCGCGCCGCTCACGCAGGTGATGCCGGGGGCGCACTTGATGATCTGCAGGGCCGGGCGGAGCGTCTCGCCGGTGGTGGAGAGGGCGCCGCTGATCTGGCCGTCGGCGTCGCCGCTCTTGATGATCAGGCAGCCGAAGTAGAGCGGGTCGAGGACGGTCTTGCGGGCCACCTCGAGGGTCATGCCCTTCTTCTGGCGGAGCTGGAAGAGGAGCTGGGCGTATTCTTCGGTCTTGTCGCTGGTCTCCGGGTCGATGATGGTGGCCTGGTCGATATGCTTGAGGCCCAGCTGGGCGGCATAGGCAAGGACTTTCTCACGGTTGCCGATCAGGATGATGTCGGCGAGACCGTCGGCAATGGCGCGGTCGGCCGCCGTGATGGTGCGCTCCTCGAAGGATTCCGGGAGCACGATGCGCTGCCTGTTGGACTTGGCGCGCGCAACAATCTGGTCAATAAGGGACATATCGTTTAGTTTTCTAATTCGGAGACAAGGTGCATCGTGTCGCGGGCGATCACCAGCTCTTCGTTGGTCGGGATGAGGGCCACCTTGACGGTGGAATCCGGGGCGGAGATGATGGTCTCGGCGCTGCGGGCGGCGTCGTTGGCGTCGACGTCGATCTTGACACCCATGTAGGAGAGGTTGTCGCAGATGTGGCGGCGCAGGCGCGGGTTGTTCTCGCCGATGCCGGCGGTGAAGACGATGAGGTCCACGCCGTTCATCTCGGCGATGTAGGCGCCCACGTTCTTGATGGTGTCGTAGGTCAGCTTCTTGAGCACGATCTTGGCGCGGACGTCGCCGGCCTTGGCGGCCGCGTCCATGTCGCGCAGGTCGGAGCTCTTGCCGGACAGGCCGAGGAAGCCGCTCTTCTTGTTCATGATGGTCGTCATCTCGTCCGGCGTGAGGTTTTCCTTCTTCATCAGGTACGGGATGATGTTGGCGTCGATGTTGCCGCAGCGGGTGCCCATGATCATGCCCTCGAGCGGGGTGAAGCCCATCGAGGTGTCCACGACCTTGCCGTCGCGGATGGCGGTCACGGAGCTGCCGTTGCCGAGGTGGCAGGTGATGATCTTGGAGTGCGCCAGGTCCAGGCCGGCGAGCTTGGCGCCGCGCTGGGACACATATTGGTGCGAGGTGCCGTGGGCGCCGTAGCGGCGCACGCGGTATTTCTCGTAGTACTCATAGGGAAGGGCGTACATATAGGCGTACGGCTCCATCGTCTGGTGGAAGGCCGTATCGAAGGTCACGACCTGCGGGACGTCCGGCAGGACGTGCGAGATGGCGTGGATGCCGAGCAGGTGGGCCGGGTTGTGCAGCGGGGCGAAGTCGCAGCAGATCTCGATCTTCTTGAGGACGTCGTCGTTGACGATCGTGCTCCCGGAGAAGAAATCCGCGCCCTGCACGATGCGGTGGCCGACGGCCTCGATGTCGTCGAAGCTGGACAGCACGCCGTGGTCCGGATCCACGAGGGCGTCGAGCACGAGTTTCATGCCGACTTTGTGGTCGGGAATCGGGAGGGTGACGGTGTAGGGGTCTTTGCCGGTGGGTTTGTGGGTGAGGCAGCCGTCGGGCAGGCCGATCTTTTCGACGAGGCCCTTGGCCAGCAGATCATATACGTCGTCGTTCTTCATGTCGAGAAGCTGGTACTTCACCGAAGAACTTCCGCAGTTGATTACAAGGATAATCATATGTCAAATTAAAGGTTCCAAAAATCGCGCAAATTTACGAAATATTGCGTATTTTGCCAAAAATCTGATTGAAATGGCCGGGGAGCAAGACATCGTGGCGGTTTCAATCCCTTTTTCAGCAGGAGTGGTGATGGCGGCCTTGTTGCCGCCTGGGAGCGACGCGCTTTTCTGGGCCGGAGCGGGGGCTTGTCTCGCTGCCGGCGGGCTGTTCGTGGCCGCCGCCGGACGGGGGCCGCGCACCCCCTGCCTGCTGGCGCTTTTCTGGGTGCTCGGCGTGCTCTGCCGGGTCACCGCCGGGCTGGCGCCGGCGCCGGCAGGCCCGTGGGCGCCCGCGGAGCGGGCCCTCGACGGGCTGCTGCGCGCCATCGACGCGGCGGACTTCCCCCACGCAGACACGGCGGCCCTGCTCAAGGCGCTGCTGGCCGGCCGGCGCGAGAGCCTCGACAGCGCCACCGTGGCGGCCTTCCGCGCCGCAGGCGCCTCCCACATCCTGGCCCTGTCGGGCCTGCACCTGGGCATCCTCTACGGCATCCTGCAGGCCGCGCTGGCCTGGATGGGACGCAGCCGTGCGGCCGTCGCCGCGCGCAGCGTCCTGTCGGTCGGCGCGGCCGCCTTCTTCCTGCTGATGACCGGCGCCGCCCCTTCGCTCGTCCGCGCTTTCCTGTTCATCTGCCTCAACGAGCTTTCCCGGCTCCTGCCGGGGCGCCGGCGCCACCTGACGGCCATTTTCTTCGCCGCGCTCACCATCCAGCTGGCCGTCTCGCCGGGCGTGGTCACGAGCCTGGGCTTCCAGCTCTCCTACCTCGCGCTGCTCGGCATCGTGCTGGTCTTCCCGCGGCTCGAGGCCTGGTACCCGGCCGCCCGCCGCGCCGACCCGCTCCGGCGCCTCTGGAGCGCGATGGCGCTCACGCTCTCCTGCCAGGTCTTCACCGCCCCGCTCGTCTGGCTGCGCTTCCGGACCTTCCCCCGCTTCTTCCTGCTCACCAACCTGGGCGCGCTGCCCCTGACCTCGGCGTTCATCCTCTGCGCCCTCCCCGCGCTGCTGCCGGGCAGCCCGGAATGCATAAAAAACCTGGCCGATGCGGTCGGCCAGGCTCTTATGGAATTTCTGGAAACGCTTGCTGCCCTGTCTATCTGACACAGCGCACGGAGGCGCCGAAATCGGTCTTGGACATGCGGCCGCGGTAGACGACATCGCGGGCTTCGTAAAGATAGCGGGCGACCGCCAGGTCGCCATCCTGGTCGGAAGTCCAGAAGGCGGCGTAGGAATAGAGTCCGTTGAAGCCGTGCGTGCCGTTGCCGACATTGACATAGCCCACCGGCATGGCGGAGAAATGCAGCTTGTCGGTGACGGTGACCTCCCGCCAGTATTCCCACATCCGGATGCCGTTGAAGTAGAGGTTGGCCATCAGGTCGCCTGCCAGGCCGGGGATGTCCTTGCCGGCTTCGGCGCCCTCCTTGAGGGCCGTCCAGTCGGCGTCGGTCGGCAGGCGCCAGCCCTCCGGGCAGGCCGTCTGCGCCTGCTCCCAGGTGTAGTACTGGCCGAAGACGTCGGCCATCTCCGGGGCGTTCCAGTAGGAACAGCCGGATCCGGTCCATGCGAGGTTGTGGCGCATCCAGTCGAGCGCACCGATATGGACGAAGGCATAGGACTTGCCGTCGCGGGCGTCCTTGAAGGTGCCGGCGCTGGATTCGTTGTCGAAACCGGTGATCGAGCCCTTGCCGTCGAGGCCGGGGCTGACGACCGTGAAGGTGGCCTTGGCGGACGATCCGGAATAGCCGGAGTCTTTCGGGGTGAAAGTCGTCAGCGTCAGCGACTGGGTCGACAGCTCCTCACCGACCGTGAAAGTATAGTAGCGCTTGCGGACGGTGCCGTCGACAGCGACGACCGTGTCGCGCTTGGAAGTGAGGGGGTCCGTGAAATAGTAGCCGACCGTGTAGCCCTCCGGGCAGGACTGCGTCATCAGCGTATCGATCATGAATGTCTTGGAGTCTCCGGGCCGGACGAAGGTCGGCATGCTCAGGCTGAACGAACCGTCAAGGGACTTGAGGTTCGTATTATCTTCCTTCTTGCATCCCCCGGCCACCGCGAGGACGGCGACGAGGGCGGGTAGAAACCATCTGTTCATCTTCATACTTTCTCTGCTCATACAATTTGCAAATATGCGCAAAATTGCGCGAAAAACCGCTAACTTTGTGCAAATACTTTGCCGAACCGATGAAACACCGCATCTTTTTTCCCATCCTCCTGACCGTCTGCGTATTCGCCGGTTGCCGGCAGACGCCCTACGCCACCTTCTCGGGCTACGCCCAGGGCGGCGTCTACACCGTCAAGGCCGACCTGACGGGCGTTTCCGCCCCCGCGGAGGAGATCCAGAAGCACATCGACGCCCTGCTCGATTCGATCGATTTCAGCCTGTCCGGCTACAACAGGAATTCCCTGCTCACGCAGTACAACCAGGGCCGGGAGATCGTCCCCGACCGCTTCTTCACGGAAGTGCGCGCCCTGTCGGACAAATACCGCGCGCAGACCGGCGGCGCCTTCGACGCGGCCTCCGCCCCGCTCTTCGACATCTGGGGCTTCGGCTTCACCGCCGACAGCCTGCCCGACCCGCAGCGCGTGAGCGCGGCCCTGGCCGCCTGCCGCGAGGAGAAGGTGCTCAATTTCAACGCCATCGCGCAGGGCTACTCCTGCGACGTCGTGGCCGCCTATCTCCGCGGGCTCGGCGTGGTCAACATGCTCGTGGACATCGGCGAGATCTACTGCGCCGGCGTCAACGCCCGGGGGCAGGGCTGGACCATCGGCGTGGACAACCCGGTCGACGGCAACGACACGCCCGGCAGCGACCTGCGCGGCATCTGGCAGTCGGACGGCGGCGCCTGCGGCATCGTGACCTCCGGCAACTACCGCAAGTTCTACGTCAAGGACGGCCGCAAATACGCCCACACCATCGACCCGCGCACCGGCTATCCGGTCACGCACGACCTGCTCAGCGCCACCGTCGTGGCGCCGACCGCGGCCGAGGCGGACGCCCTGGCCACGGCCTGCATGGTCCTCGGCCCGGACGGCGCCAAGTCGCTGATCGACGGGCGCCCGGAGCTGGAAGGCTACCTGATCTTCGCCGACGGGACCTGGATGTCCGAGGGCTTCCGCGCCCGGACGCGGATGGCGGATATTCAGCAAAAATGATTACCTTTGTTGTTCACCGACATTTAAAACTATATGAATCTGAACGAAACCGAACATACCCTGGACTACAACACCACCCGCGAGAAGCTCGCCATGCCTGAATACGGACGCAACGTCCTCAAGATGGTGGAGCAGCTCAAGGCCATCCCCGACAGGGACAAGCGCACCGAGCAGGCGCGCGCCGTCGTCAAGGTGATGGAGCTGCTCAACCCGCAGGTGCACAACCAGGACAACTACGACCACAAGCTCTGGGACCATCTCTACATGATCGCAGGCTACGACCTCGACGTGGATTCTCCTTATCCCTGCCCCGTGGAGGAGGAGTTCACGACGGCGCCCGTGCCCGTCCCGATGAAGGGCACGCGCATCCGCGCCTTCCACTATGGCCGCAACATCGAAAGCATCATCCAGCTGCTCTGCGAGCAGCCCGAGGGCGAGGTCAAGACGGAGATGATCCGCTCGCTCGCCATCTACATGCGCACCCAATACCTCATCTGGAACAAGGACAGCGTGGCCGACGAGACCATCTTCGCCGACATCGAGAAGCTCTCCGAATACCGCCTGCGCGTCCCCGAGGGGCTGAGCCTGAGCAAGATCTCCGGCGACGCCAACTTCGCGCGCCCCGGCATGGGCATCAACGTCGGCCAGCCGGGCGGCCAGCGCAACCGCCAGCGCGGCAAGAACAACTACAAGCGTCCGTACAAGAAGAAATAAATGAGATTCTGGCAATCCTGGGATGAAGAAGAGCGGGCCGCAGCCGTGCGGATCGCAGGTCTGTGCGTCGCCGCGCTGACCCTCTTCATCTTCATCTCCACCTTCTCCTACCTCTTCCACTGGCGGGAAGAC
>LUZH01000040.1 GCA_001602885.1 Bacteroidales bacterium Bact_16
TGCCCACGCGGTTGGGGGCCACGCCGAGGCCGGTGCACACGCCGGCGGTCATCGTGTTGGAAGAAGTCACGAACGGATAGGTGCCGAAGTCGATGTCGAGCATCGAACCCTGGGCGCCCTCCGCGAGCACGGGAACGTCCTTCTGGAGATAATCGTTGACCACGAGCTCGCTCTCGATGAAGGGGAAGCGCTTGAGGTCTGCCACGGCCTGCATCCACTGCTTCTCGTAGTCCGTGATGTCATATTGGAAGTCGTACTGCGCCAGCAGGCCGAAATGCTTCTGCTTGAGGGCGTCGTAGCGGGCCTGGAACTCCGGGGAGAGGATGTCTCCGACGCGGAGGCCGTTGCGGCCGGTCTTGTCCATGTAGGTCGGGCCGATGCCCTTGAGGGTCGAGCCGATCTTGCTCTTGCCCTTGGCGGCCTCGCTGGCGGCGTCGAGCATCCGGTGCGTCGGGAGGATGAGGTGGGCGCGCTTGGAGATGAGCAGCTTGTCGGTGATGCTGCCGGCCTTCTGCTCGATCGCGCGGATCTCGTCCATCAGGATCACGGGGTCGATCACGACGCCGTTGCCGATGACGTTGACGGAGTCCTGGCGGAAGATGCCCGAAGGGACGGTGTGCAGCACGAAGCCGTCGCCGTCGAAGACCAGGGAGTGACCTGCGTTGGGGCCACCCTGGAAACGCGCAATTACTTTGTAATCAGGGGTCAGGACATCGACCACCTTGCCTTTGCCCTCGTCGCCCCACTGGAGCCCGAGCACGACATCGATTTTCTTCATATCAACAATAATCAGGAGTTACTTTCCAACCTTTAAACTGCCTTCGAGCACGGAAGCGGGGTCGTTGTAGACCAGGATGTCCGGCACGAGCTGCATGTTCTCGAGGTAGCGGCCTTCCTTGAGGTCGAACGAACCGACCTCCGGGATGCCGAAGACGACCTGCTCGTAGATCTGGTTCTCCCACCACACGGCGGTCATCGTGCCCGGGACGGGCGAACCGATGATCTTGCCCAGGCCGAGGGACCGGTAGGCGGCGGGGAAGCCGGACGCGTCGGAGTAGTTGTCCTCGCACACCAGCACGCAGGACGGCTTGGTCCACTTGCTGAACGGCTCGGTGCCGATGTACTCGCCGCGCGGGCGGAACTCGACATAGGCCTTGCCGCCGAGCAGCGTCACGAGGTCGTCGTGGAGCCAGCCGCCGCCGTTGTGGCGCGTGTCCACGATCAGGGCGTCACAGTTGCGGTATTTGCCGAGGGCCTTGGAATAGACCTCGCGGAAGCTCGGGGAATCCATCCCTTCCACGTGGACGTAGCCGATGCGGCCGCCCGACAGGCGCTCCACCATCTCCTCGCGCTGGCGGACCCAGCGGCGGTAGAGGAGGTCGCTCTCGGAGGCGACGGGCTTGACGAACAGGTCCTTCTCCTTGCCGTCGGTCTTGACGGTCAGGCGGATCTTCTTGCCGGCCTTGCCGGTCAGGAGCGTGATCCAGTCGGCGCCCTGCTCCAGTTTCTGGCCTTCGATGGCCGTGATCAGGTCGCCGGCCTTGATCCCGCTGTCGGCGAGGTTGAGCACGCCGCCCGGCAGGACTTCCGCGATGCGCAGGCCCTTGCCGGCGTAGGCCCAGTCGATCAGGATGCCGAGCCGGCCGATGTTCTCGCCGCCGGGTGCGCGGTAGCGCGCGCCGGTGTGGGAGCCGTTGAGCTCGCCGAGCATCTCGGAGAGCATCTCGGTGAAGTCGAAGTAGTTGTCGATATAGGGCAGGAAACGGGCGTAGTTGTCGTGGTAGTAGTCCCAGTCCACGCCGTGCAGGGCGGGATCGTAGAACTTCTCCTTGACCTGCTTCCAGATGTGCTCGAACATGTATTCGCGCTCGGCGCGGGGCTTGAACTCGTAGTCGCCCGCGAGGGTGATCTGCTTGGTCTGGCCGTTGGCCAGGGAGACCTTGGTCAGGCCGCGGGCGTTGCCGACATAGATCTCGGAGCCGTCCTTGCTGGGGACGATGGAGCCGGAGACGCCGCGCGCAAGGACCCGGACACTGCCTTCGCGCAGGTCCTTGGCGAACAGGGCGGGACCGTTCTCGGTGCCGCTGACATAGTAGAGGGTGCGGCCGTCCTTGGCGAGGTAGTATCCGCCGTAGTTGCCGGAATCGCCGGTCAGCCGGCGGATGCGGCTCTCGCGTCCTTCGAGCTGCAGCTCGACCTTCCTGGACTTCTCGAGGTTGAGGCTGTCTTTCTTCTCCTCCTTCTCGATCTGCTTGTCGGTCTTGCCGGAGAGGGCCTGGGCGATGGCTTCGTCCTCCTTGTCGTAGAGGAACTCGGTCATCGCGGCGCCGTCGAAGAACATGATGTAGATGTCGTCCTGCGAGCCCCAGCTGCCGTGGCTGCGGAAGCCGTTCTTGTCGGACATCCAGGTCATCGCCTTGCCGCCCAGGGCCCAGTGGAAGGAAGCGTCGGAATAGCCGCTCTGCGTGAGGTCGGTGACCTTGCCGGTGCTGACCTCGATCATGGCGATGTCGGCGTTGTTCCAGCCGCCGTCGGCCTGGTAGCCGGTCAGGAGGTACTGGCTGTCCGGGCTCCACTCGAAGTGCTGGTCGCCGTCGCGGTAGGAGTAGTTGGCGCCCTTGAGCAGGGATTTGGCCTTGCCGCCCTTGGCGGGCTTGACCACGATCTCGGTGCGGTCGCGCAGGTAGGCGACCCATTTGCCGTCCGGCGAGACGACCGGCTGGAAGCAGGTCTCGCCCGGATCGGAGAAGAGCTCTTCCTTCGTCTCGGTGGCGTAGGTGAAGAGCTGGTCCTTCTTGTCGGTGAGGACGGTCCTCCAGACGCCCCAGCAGCCTTCGCGCTCGGCGGCGTAGTAGAGCGCGCGGCCCTCGTCGCCGAAGCTCACGCCGCGCTCCTGCACGGCGGTGTTGGTGATGCGGCGGGTGGTGGAGAAGTCCGTGGCGGTGACGAATACGTCGCCGCGGATCACGACGGCGATCTCCTTGCCGCCGGGGGAGACGGCCATCGCGGAGATGTTGCCGGTGTAGGTGTTCTTGACCACGTCGCGCTCGTTCTCGTCGCGGGCGACGGTGATGGCGAGCTTGCGGGCCGGCTGGCCCTCGCGCAGGATGTAGAGCTCGCCGTTCTGCGAGTAGGCGAGCGTGCCGTCCTGGGCGACGGAGATATAGCGGACCGGATCCTTCTCGGCGAAGGTCAGCTGGACGGATTCGGCGGGATTGTCGACGCTGCTGCGGAAGAGGTTGACGGTCTTGCCACCGCGCTCGCTCAGGTAGTAGAAGGTGCGGCCGTCGGCGCCCCAGACGGGCTGGCGGTCCTCGCCTTCGAAGTCGGAGAGCTTCGTGAAGGCGCCGTCGGCCCAGAGCCAGATGTCGCGGGTGACGGCGGACGTGTGGTGCTTGCGGAAGGGATCCTCGTAACCCTTGTAGTCCTCATAGAGGTAGGCGCCGTCGGGGCGGACGCTCAGCTCGGACATCTGCAGGGAGACGATCTGATGCGGCATGCCGCCGTCGGGACCGACCGTATAGACCTGGCCCTCGCCCGGAAAACCGCCGTAGCGCACGTCGTTCTGGATGCCGGCCAGGAAGACGACGCTGCCGTCGGCGCGGACGGCCTTCGGGACTTCGTTGCCGGGGTAGGCGGTCAGCCGCACGGGCCTGCCGCCCTCGGCGGAAGTGCGCCAGAGGTCCTTGCTG
>LUZH01000041.1:0-2660 GCA_001602885.1 Bacteroidales bacterium Bact_16
CGCTGATGCTTGCCCTGATGGGCTCCGGCCTCAACGGCCAGTCCTTCGCCTTCCGCGGCTACATCCCGGCCAAGACCGACGAGCGCCGCGCCGCGCTCCGGGAGCTGGAGAAGCAGTCCCGCGCGCTCAACCAGAGCCAGATCCTCATCGAGACGCCCTACCGAAACGACGCCCTGTTCGCCGACCTGCTGCAGGGGCTCTCCCCCACCACGCGCCTCTGCGTGGCGGCGGACCTCACCCTGCCGACGCAGTACCTGCGCACCGACACGGTGGCAGGCTGGCGCAAGGCCCCTGCCGCCATCGGCAAGCGCCCCTGCGTGTTCATTCTGCTGGCTTCGTAGGGATTACCCGATCACCAGGCCGTCGTAGGCCGGATGCACGTGCGGCGGGAGCATCGCCGAGAAATCGGCGTGCCGCGGCAGCTGGTGGGACATGTGCGTGATATAGGACTCTTTGGCGCCCACTTTCTCGAAGAAATCCAGACACTCCTGCAGCGAGGGATGCGAATGGTGCTCGCCGATCTTGACGCAGCCCAGGGTGACGTATTCCACGCCCTTGAGCTTCTCGAACTCGGCTTCGCTGTCGAGCATCCGGATGTCGGTCAGGTAGGCGATGTTGCCGAAGCGGTAGCCCAGCACGGAGACGAGCTTCTCGCGGTGGTGCCAGCCGTGGATCGGGACGATCTCGACGGAGGCGTCGGGCGCGGGCTGCGGCGGGAGGTGGTGGTAGCCGAAGCCCCGCTCCCAGCTCAGGATCTCCTCGCCGGCGTTGGAGTGCACCGCGAAGGGCTGCGCGCCGTCGATGACGTGCACGCGCCATTCCGGGGCGCCGGGGTATTTCTGGTCCGCGAAGGCGTAGCCGTATTCGCGGCGCAGCGCCTGCTCCACGTAGCCTTCGCAGTAGATGTTGACGGGATGCCGCTCCGCGAGGTTGAAGGCGCGGATGTCGTCCAGGCCGCCCGTATGGTCCTTGTGGAAATGCGTCAGCAGGATGGCGTCCAGGTGGTGGACGTCGGCCCGGAGCATCTGGTAGCGGAAATCGGGCCCGCAGTCCACCAGGACCGTCAGGCCGCCGTATTCGACCAGCGCGCTGGCGCGCAGGCGCTTGTCGCGCGGGTCGGCCGAGCGGCAGACCTCGCAGTCGCAGGCGATCATCGGGACGCCCGAAGAGGTGCCCGTGCCCAGGAATGTCAGTTTCGCTTTCTTCTCCATATCAATCGATCACAACATCGACCAGCGCATTGACCAGCGCCGGGTCGTAGGGCCGCGAGATGCGGATGTAATTGCCGGTATAGCCCTCCATCATCCCGCCGTGCTCCGTGGATTCGAACAGGACGCGCTCGCGCACGCCTTTGTTCGCTTCGCGGAACTCGTTGTGCAGCCGCAGGCAGAGCTCCTCCAGCACCGCCACGCGGTGCTTCTTGACGGTCTCGTCCACCTGCCCGGGCATCGAGGCGGCGGGCGTGCCGGGGCGCCGGGAATACGGGAAGACGTGGATGAAGGCCGGGTGGATGCGGTCGATGAAGCGGAAGGTGTCCTTGAAGAGCGCGTCCGTCTCGCCGGGCAGGCCCACCATCACGTCGATGCCGAAGAAGACCTTCGGCCCGCCGGGGCGCTCCAGCTTGCGGCGGATCATCGCGATGCGCTCCGCGAAGAAGGCGGTGTCGTAGTGCCGCCCCATCTTGGCAAGGAGCTCGTCGGAGCCGGTCTGCAGGGGGATGTGGAAATGGAGCTGGAACTTGGTGCCGGAGGCGATCCAGTCCACGATCTCCTCTGTCAGGAGGTTCGGCTCGATGCTGGAGATGCGGTAGCGCTCGATGCCTTCGACGGCATCCAGGGCCTTCAGCAGATCCAGGAAGGATTCGCCGGTCGTCCGGCCGAAATCGCCCGTGTTCACGCCCGTGAGCACGATTTCCCGGACGCCCTCCGCCGCGATGTGCTCTGCGTTGCGCACGCACTCGGCAATGGGGATGTTGCGGCTCTCGCCGCGGGCATACGGGACCGTGCAGTATTTGCAGTAGTTGTTACAGCCGTCCTGGACCTTGAGGAAGGCGCGGGTGCGTGATTCCGCGGCAGAATAAGCCGCGAAAATGCTTGCCTCACGCTGGCTTTCTACGGCCTTCAAGCCCAACAGGGCGAGCGTCTCCGGGACCACGAGTCCCTTTTCCTTCGCGCCGAAGACGCGCGCGACGCCCTCGATCTTCTCGATCTCGGCGCGGCGCAGCTCGGCGCTGCAGCCCGTCACGACGATGCGTGCGTCGGGATTGATGCGGTGCATCTTGCGGACGAGGTTGCGCGACTTGCTGTCGGCGGTGGAGGTGACGGAGCAGGTATTGACCAGATAGAGGTCGGCGCGCTGGCTCCAGGGCACGACTTCCAGGCCCGCGGCCTTGAAGCCGCGTTCGTAGGTCGCCGTCTCGGCGTAGTTGAGCTTGCAGCCCAGGGTAAGCAGCGCGATTTTCATTCCTGCAAAGATACACTTTTTCGGGCGAATCGTTTATCTTTGTACAGATATGCCTGCCCGGAAATTGTCAGATCTCGGCGAGTTCGGCCTGATCGGCCGGATCCGCGACCTGTTCCCCGCCCCCGAAGGGGTGACGGGGATCGGGGACGACTGCGCCGTGCTGCCGCAGCGCAGCGGACGCGACACGCTCGTGAGCA
>LUZH01000041.1:2674-4470 GCA_001602885.1 Bacteroidales bacterium Bact_16
CATTCCCCCCTACCGCCTCGGCTGGAAGTCCGCCGCCGTCAACGTCAGCGACATCGCCGGCATGGGCGGGCGCCCGACGGCCACGTTCCTGTCCGTCGCCCTGCCCGCCGACCTCGATGCGGACTGGATGGGAGAATTCCTGCGCGGCTACGCCGACCTCTCCGGGCGCTTCGGCGCGGCGCTGCTGGGCGGCGACACGACCGCCTCGCCCGACCGCATCTGCATCAACGTCGCCGTGCTCGGCGAATGCCCTTCCGGCGCCGCCCGCCTGCGCAGCGCCGCCCGCCCGGGCGACTGCGTCTGCGTCACCGGCCCGCTGGGCGACTCCGCCGCCGGGCTGAAAGCCATCCTGGACGGCGTGGAGCGCGACGCCGACGTGCAGGAGCTCATCGACCGGCACTATCTGCCGCTGCCCCGCGTGGAGGAAGGCCTGCAGCTCGCCGCCACGCCGGGCGTCCACGCGATGATGGACATCTCCGACGGCATCGGCTCCGACCTCGGCCACATCCTCGAGGCCTCGGGCTGCGGCGCCCGCATCGACGTGACCGCCCTGCCCCTCTCGCCCGCCCTGCGCCGCGTCTGCGCCCGCCTGGGCTGGGACGCCGCGGCGCTCGCCATCGGCGGCGGCGAGGACTACGAACTCCTCTTCACCTGCACCCCGGAGGCCGAAAAGGCCCTCCCCGTGCCGCACTCCGTCATCGGCACGACAACGGCCGGCACCAGCCTCGAATGGCTTGGCACCGGCCGCTCCTTCCACGGCTTCGACCACTTCCGCAGGTAAATACTCTCTTCCTACAAAAAGAGTCTTATCGAATCGCTTGTTTTATCAAGCTTAGAATATACTCATACTGATCAGCATCCTTGATTTGGATGCGGTAATCGCCATTCCCGTGATGTCCTAATTTAGAAACATCTGCAGCCATATTCAGGCCATCCTTTAAAGAACCTTTCTCCAAATTAATAAAGATGCAAAGAGACCCTTTGAACGGCTCTAAATCACAAACGTTTGAACCATTCTTTTTGAAAGCGGCATAAAGCTTTGTGAACTTAATGACGATTTCGGGGTCCAGTGCCATAATCCCTTCACGGAATTTATCATAAAGCGCACGAATCTCGTCTGGAATACCTTGAAAGAGTGTATCTTCCGAGTAAGGAACAGTCTTACTGACAACTTCTTTCACGTTTTCCGAAGACTTCATTAACGGAGAGATACTCACGGCGTGTTTGGATTTACCAATAGGGTTAAACATCAATGTATCATTAGCATACCGACGCACCTCCCAGAGCCCTATAGACAAATCTTTAAAATCGGTGGCCATTTTTTGCTTTTCGCTGAATTCGCGGCAAATGAAAATGATACGCGATTGAGACCAGTCGAAATCAGTCTTGCGAAGATTAGTCTTCTTAGCATTATTGTATGCCAAAACACATTCTGCTTGATTCTTCAGCATCTGATTAAGATATGAAACACCTTGATCAAAAATGCTGGTAGAAGAATCTTTCTTGTACTCGATGATCACAAACGATTTTGTAGTGGCGTCATACGCCAAAGTATCGAATCGAACATCTTGAACAGTAAGTTCGGTTTGCACGAATTCGAGATCAAGAAGCTGCTTAATATTTGCCTCAACAAGAGACTGAATCTCTTTTTCAAGCTTGAATGGTTTCTCTTTTACTGCGGTTAGTTTCCCGTTAATGCACTGATACAAAGACATAATTCTAGTATTAATTGTACAAATATAGTTTTTCTTTAAGACAACTCGTAATAGTAGCTTGGCATAGGTCCCATTATCCGA
>LUZH01000042.1 GCA_001602885.1 Bacteroidales bacterium Bact_16
CCGAGGGCTGCCTGTCCATCCCCGGCAAGCGGGGCATCGTCCCGCGCAGCGAGGGCGTCGTGATCGGCTGGACCGATCCCGAGACTCTCGAGCCCCGCACCGAAGAGCTCCACGGCTACGTCGCCATCATCTTCCAGCACGAGACCGACCACCTCGACGGCATCCTCTACACCGACCGCGCCGAGTCCGTCTCCGACGACCCCGACTGGGACGCCGAGCGCGCCCCCTACGCCATGCAGGGCGCCTACGTCAAGCCCGCCTGGCGCTGCACCCGCTGATCCCCCCATCCCCTCTTCCGGCCGGGCAGCTACCGCTTTCTCCGGCAGCGAGCACTTCGTCCCGAACCCTCACAGTTCGGGACGAAGATCGCTCGCAGCAGCCGAGCCGCATAATGCGAGGCTGCGATGCCAAACCCTGCCCGGCCTTCGAATGCCTTTGCCCGACACCCAAGTGCTACTGGTGGTCCAAACGCTGGACCACCAATAGCAAAAACAGGTCTTTTTTGCTACTAGTCTGCAAATTTTTGGACCACCAGTCGCACCCCACACACCACACCGCCGCCACCTCCCCCATCTCCCACTCCATCCGCCCCATCCGATCCATCCGATCCATCCGCTCCAACTCCCCTCCCCGCCGCGCCCGTTTTTGCATATTACTGATTGTCAATAATTTCCTGTTTTGCTCCGGGGCATTTTCCCCTAAGCAAAACCACAATCCGCTCATTGATAAATACTTACAAATACGCCCCACCTCGGATGTCCACTCGAGTCGGGCAATGCAACCAGGGCGGGGCCGGACCTGATACCATCAATGACAGGGCAGGAAGAGGCCGGGCAGGATTTGGCACCACCGCCGGACATCGCGTCCGGCGGTTACGGGCGATGTCCGCCCCGAGCTCTGGGGGCTCGGGACGGACGCCCGTTGCCGGCAAGCAATGTGGCTGTCCGGCGAGGCATGCGGTTCCGGGAGCAAAACCGGGGATAGACGCTCCCGGGTGGCAGGGAAATCAGGTTCCGGGAGCAAATAGGGGGCCCGGTGCTCCCGGAAGAGAGATAACCGTACCCATTGCCGACAAAAACGGTGGCTGCCCGGGAGGGAGGAAAAAAGTGGGGCGAAAGGCGGGGTGGAGATTTGGGAGTTCGGGGGAAAGTTTCTATATTTGCAAGGATAAAGTGTAATGAAGAGGGTTTACCACATCGACGTGTTCCGCCGCGGCGGCTTCCAGGAGGCCTCCTTCCGTCACTTTTCCCTTTTTGATGATTCCGGACAGCTATTTTAGCTGTCTGTTTTTTTATATATGGTGGAGACTATGGCGACTATTTTGTTGAAAGGTGGTACGCTCGTCGACGGCAACGGCCGGCGGCGGGGCGACGTCCTGGTCCGGGACGGCCGCATCGCGGCCATCGGACCGGACATCGTCGAGGTGCCGGACGCGGAGGTCATCGACTGCAGCGGCAAGCTGGTCAGCGAAGGCTTCATCGACGTGCATGTCCATTTCCGGGAACCGGGACAGAGCTACAAGGAAACCATCCGCACCGGATCGCTGGCGGCGGCGCACGGCGGCTACACGACCGTCTGCGCGATGCCCAACCTCAACCCCGTGCCCGACAGCCCCGAGACCCTGGCCCTCGAACAGGAGATCATCGACCGGGACGCCTGCATCCG
>LUZH01000043.1 GCA_001602885.1 Bacteroidales bacterium Bact_16
GTGAGGATCTGCTCCAGGTCCTCGGCCGAGGCGATCTTGGAGGTGGCGTGGCGCTCGAAGCAGAGGACGGCGTCCGCCGCGCTCATGCCGCAGCCGTTGTCGATCACCTGCAGGAGCGTGCGGCCGGCGTCGGTCACGACCACGCTGACCTGCGTCGCGCCCGCGTCGACGGCATTCTCCATCAACTCCTTCACCACGGACGCCGGCCGCTGTACGACCTCGCCCGCGGCGATCATGTTGGCAATCTGTGCCGGCAGGATCTTCAACTTGCCCATCCGCTACAGCATCGAGTAGAACTTGGCGATATACCAAAGTACGGCGGCGACCAGGATCAGCGAGATGATGCCGATGATGGTCTGCGTGCGCTTCATCGGGGTGCGCGTGCGCGAACCCTCGCGAAAAGCGCCTTTGATGCTGGAGCCGGGCACGTACGTTCCCTCCTTCCTCTCCTTTTCTTCCGTGCCGTCCACTGCACCGAAGCGGCGCTTGCGCTCGTCCTCCTCGGGGTTGTAGTAGATCGGTTTGTAGTTGAAAACGCGGTGTTCGTTTTCCCCGAAAAAATTAAATAATCCCATAGTTTACAAATGTAGCCATTTTTCTTTATTTTTGTAGTGATATGGACTTCAGAATAGGACAAGGATACGACGTGCACGCCCTCGCCGAGGGCCTCCCGATGTGGCTCGGCGGCGTGCAGATTCCCTCTCCCACAGGCTTCGTCGCCCATTCCGACGGCGACGTGGCCCTCCACGCCCTTTGCGACGCGCTCCTCGGCGCGCTCGCCGTCGGCGACATCGGTCACCTCTTCCCCGACACGGACGACCGCTGGAAGGGCGCCGACAGCAAAGAGCTGCTCGCCGCGGTGCTCGCCCGCCCGGAGTTCGCCGGCTGGCAGGTCGTCAACGCCGACATTACCATCGCCCTGCAGGCCCCCAAGCTCGCGCCGCACATCGCTGAGATGCGCCGCACGATCGCCTCGATCCTGGGCGTCGGCGTGGACCGCGTGAGCGTCAAGGCCACCACGACGGAGCGTCTGGGCTTCGTCGGGCGCAAGGAAGGATGCGAAGTCTGGGCAATTGTTCTGATAGAACGCAAATAAATTTTGCTAATTACAAAAAGTATTGTACATTTGCAGTCCCAAAACCGCAAGGAGTGGGAATATTGAGATATGGTGTAATGGTAGCACTACAGATTCTGGCTCTGTCAGTGAGGGTTCGAATCCTTCTATCTCAACAAAGCTTTAAGGCCTGATGGCGGGGTAGCTCAGCTGGTTAGAGCGTCGGATTCATAATCCGGAGGTCGTGGGATCGTGACCCACTCCCGCTACCACTCCTTAGCACCCAAAGACAAGAATCACTATATAGATCCGACGCATACTTGCGGCGGTTTTTTTGTTATAGCCTAGAAATTGAAGCTGAGGCCGAGCTTCAGGTCAAGGTGGGTCAGGGAGATATACTCGTCTTTGTCGAGATCATAATGATTCGAGTGCCCTCCTTCCGTCATGGTCATGGAGCGGAGCGTTCCGGCATAGACCGAGAACAGTGCGTGGAGCTTCAGGGTCTTGGTCAGGGCCAGTTCATAGCCACCTTCGGCCATAACCCCGAGGGTCCCGCCGTTCAGGGTAAACGAGTCGATGAGGACCGCGTCGTCGTGGTAGCCCATGTAGCCTAATCCCGCGTTCATGATCCAGCAGCTCCGCCCTTTCGTGAAGTCGCGCGACGAAAGCATGGGCCCGACGAACCAGATGTTTATCTTGTCCGACAAGAGGCCGGATTGGGTCTCCCCGCTGTTCAGGGTAGCCACGATGTTCTGCTGGTGGGAGGTGCGGAAGCTGTTGTATTTGACGCCGAGGCCCAACGTGCCGAGGAAATAGCGGGTTGCGTCCACGTCGTAGGTCAGGCCCCATTGCAGGGCTTTGGCCTGGTCCCTTTCGACGGCTCCCAGTCCGTCGGGAATCGTTCCTGCCTGGTAGGAGGCGCCCACTGAGGCGGAAATGCGCCATTTGGAGAGTTCTTCATTGACTGACTGGTCGGAAGTGACGATGGTCTGTGCGTTGAGGGACAGGATGCCGGCCAGCAGCAGGAGGGTGGTTGCGAAAATGTTTTTCATACTTTTTTATTGATTTTTAGCCTTCACGGCATTATAGATATGATAGCCAAGTCCGTCCGGCGCGACCTCGAAGGAGGGGTTGCCGTAGAAGGTGCCTTCAGCTACACCGCATTCGATAAAATAATCCTTGCCAAGTTCCAGGTTGAGGGTGATCTCGGCCTCCTTCTCCAGCTTCGCCCAGATCCGGACTTTCCCGGGCTCGTAGATTTTCACCTCTGCCGCGGAAAACTTTTTTGACCGGTAGACCTTCTGGTCGCCGATGCGCACGTCATAGACGACGAGCGGCCAATAATCGTTGTTCCTGTAGAAATAGACCGCGGCGTAGTCGGGATGCTTTTCTGTGGCGGGCACTTCGTAGACGAAGCGCTCGACGTCGTCCAGGTGGAAGAGACCGGCCTTGATCTTGTACATGTCAGACACGCCGCCAGGGTTGTGTTCCTCCGTGATGTCGATGACATTGGCGCCGATTTCGCGGGCTTTGGCCTCAGCCATGTAGAAGACCGTGAGTTCGTTGTCCGAGACGTAAGTGTTGCCCATGTCGTTCACCTCGATGGAGCCGTAGTATTCGGCCTCCGCAGGCGCAGGGGTCCATTTGTCCAGGAACAGGACCAGGTCGTCGTACGCGAGCGGCGTGGAGGTTCGGAACAGGTTGGCCGTAAGTTTAGGGGAACATCCTGCCAGGGTCAGCCCGCAAAGCAGGAGGAGGGAAATCTTTTTCATATTCTGAGTGGGTTACTTGGTGTCGTATCGGAACGCCCGGTAGGAGTGCGGCGGGAGCGTGAGGGTGACGCGCGGATCCGGGGCGCGGCGCGGGCCGAAGCCGCCGAAGCCCGCAGGCATCTGCGGCGCGGTGGCCTCCAGGGTCTCGCCGCTCTCCAGGTCGGTGAAGGACGCGAGGCCGGCGCCGACCAGGCTGACCTCCACGGGCTCGTCATTGAAGTTCTCGACGATCGCAGTCTGGTTGTCATACAGGAAGAGGCTGACCTTGGCCGGGCCTTCGAGGCGCAGGCCGAAGTCGGCGCCCGCGATGCGGCGCAGCTCGTTGAGCACGGGCGCGGGCAGGTCGTAGAGGTTGCCGAAGTCGTCCGGGATGGCGATGACGTAGAGGCTGCCGTTGGAATATTTGGCCCGGTGCAGGAAGGGGTAGCCCGACACGCCGCCGCTGAGCGGCCGGCCGGCGCTGATCACCTCCCAGCTGTCGTTGGTCAGGTACTGGATCTGCGGGATCAGGATGTCCCGTCCGGTGCGGCCGTAGCGGCCGAAATCGTTGACCAGGGCCTTGAGGCCGGTGCAGCGCAGCTCGCAGATGTCGGCGATCTTGTCGGGGATGGCCTCCAGCAGGCCGGAGGTGATGACCACGTCGCCGCCCTTGCGCAGCTGGCGCTTCATCTTCTCGACGATGTCGGGATCGGCGGCCGCCTGTCGGGTCAGCAGCACGACCTTGCGGTCATCGGGGAATTCGGGATACATGTCCATCGGCAGGCCCACCATGCCCAGGTAGTTCTGCAGGAAGTCGTCGCCGACGGAATGGTAGGGCTTGTAGGCCCAGATGCCCACGGGCGTGCCGAGCTTGCCGACGAGCTCGTCCGCCTGGCGGAGGACGACGTCGGCGATGCGCGCCATCGTGGTCGGGGTCACGGTCTCCTTGCCCTTCTGGTAGGGAGCCGTCATCTCGTCATAGTTCCAGCTGGTGCCCGTGCCCTGCCAGGGGGCGCGGAACATCGGGTTGAGGCGGACCTCCAGCAGCTGGTTGTAGGCGAAGAGCATCACGTCGCGCGCCTGGGCGATGGCCGT
>LUZH01000044.1 GCA_001602885.1 Bacteroidales bacterium Bact_16
CAGTCGTCAAGCCGCCAGAGATCCGATCCGTCTTCAAAGCCGTCGGTGTAAGGCAGGCTCACCGCACTGGCTTCCGTGCGGAAAATGAACGTTTCGAAATGGCTGGCGCCGCCGCTATACAGGGCCTTCACCCGGAAGTTGTAGTCCGTATTCGGCGTCAGGCCGGTCAGGACGGCCTGTTTCTGGGAAACGGAGGCTTCCGCCGACCAATTGCCGTCTGTCGTCTTCTTATATTGATACACATATCCCGTGGCACCGGAAAGGGCGTTCCACTCCACCGTAACTTCCGTCTCCGCCAGGGCGCGGAGTCCGATCCCGGTCGGCTTCACAAAGTCGGAATGCACCGAGAAACTGAAATCGTCCAGGAACAGTTTGAAGTTGTTGGAGGTGTACTTCACGGCGATATATTTCGTACCGGTCGGGAAACCGTTTTCGTATTCCCGCCACTCGCCGTCGCCGTTGACGCTCACCGGGTCGTCGAAAACGAATTCGCTCACGTCGGCGGTCGTCGTCGAATAGCCGACCTGGAAAGTCTCCGGGAATTCGACGTTGCGGTTCCTGTAGTAGAACGACACGTCGATGATCATATCGCTGTCGAACCGGGGAGAAATGAGGTATTGGGGCTGATCGCTCCGGAAGAACATGAATCCGACGCCGCTGCCGCGCGCCGCCTCCGTCCGCCGCCCCGTATACAGTTTATAGGTCACATCCGCACTCCAGTCCACATAGCAGTCCACCAGGCTCCAGCGGTCCATGTCGTGCTCAAAATCCATCTCGTAGGGCAACGGCATCGCTGTCGTAAACGCGGTCGTCACATACACGCTCTCATCGCTGCCGTAGAGCGCCTTCACCCGGAAGTCATAATCGGTGTCGGCCGTCAGCTGGCTGACGGTGACGGAAGTCGCGGTCGTGGAAGCGGCGGAAGACCAGGCACTTTCACTTCTCTTCTTGTATTGGTACGCATAGCCCGTGACCGTTTCCGTCGCCACGGGGGCCGTCCAGGAAAGCGTGGCGCCGTTGCAGCCGATATCGCCGGGCGTCGGCCCGGAGGGCGGAGCCGTCCCTTTCCGGATGATGGAGATGTCATCTACGAACAGCCTGTAGTCGCTGTCGGAGGTGTATTTGATTGCGACAAACTTTGTCGCCGCCGGCAATTCAGCCTCGTATCTCGTTTCATCATAGGATGTCGCCGTCGTCTCGGCATCATCCCAGACATAGGCGGAGAGATCGTTGACCGTCGTGGAGTAGCCGACCCGGAACGTCTTGGGACTGTCCGTATGGTCAATCCTGTAATTGAAAGACAATGTCGCCGTCCCGGTGCAGGACAGTTCGGGACTGACGAGGTATTGGGGACCGCCGCCCCAGAAACCATAAGCGCTTGTCCCGCCCCAGGGCGTGCTGATGCCCGAAGAGGAATTGACGTTGACAGCGCGCCAGGGCCCCAGGCCGTCCTGGAAGTCCTCGGTCAGGGGCAGGCTCATGACGGCGCTGACGGCCGTCTGGAAGCCGATTGACACATATTCACTCCCCCAGCCGCTTTCACTAAGGGTCTTCACGCGGAACTCGTAGGCCGTGTCGGCGGCCAGGCCGCTGACGGTGGCAGAAGTCGCGGTGGTCGAAGTCTCCGCCGACCAGTTGCCGTCGCCTGCTTCCCGATAATGCCAGGCATAGCCCGAAACGGTTTCGCCCGTCGCGGCAGGGGCGGTCCACTGGAACGAGGCGCTTCCGGAAGTGAAAGCGGTCTCCAGGAGATTCGTCGGCGGACGGACGTCAAGCAAGGTAAAAGAGAAATCGTCCAGGACGATCATGCCGTAATTCGACACACTGCCTTCTATGGCTATGTATCTGGCATCAGCAGGGAGCTCCCGCTCGTAGAGCTGCCACCCGGATTGGTCCGTATCCACACTTTCCCAGCCCGTGAAATACGGGATGGGATTCGACAGATACTGGAGGTTCGAATAGGTGACGTAGCCGACGCGGAAAGCGTGCACGTCGGTCGCACTTTCGATCTTGTAGTAGAACGAGACCTTGACTGTCTTGCCGCCGCCGTCGAACTCCGGAGAGATCAGATACTGGCTCGGCGCATTGTTTTGGTCGTGGTCGATGGCGAACGAGAAGGCATAGCCCCCCGTCCGGGCAAAACGGGAATCGCATATTCCGGAATCATCCTCCAGGCTGTCCGACAGCCAGCCTTCTTCCGTATAAAGCATCTCGGGGGAGGCGCAATTCTCGAAACCATAGGAATACGGCAGGGTTTTCGTGTCGCCGGCCCGAGCCGTCGTCCCGGCCTTCAGGCACAAAACGACGGTCAGGGCGACGCCCAGGATTCTTTTGACCGTCATTTTCATATTCCGTACTCCTCACCATAGCCCCCGCGGGAGCCGCTCGACTGAAGGATATATGCTTCGACCTTCACCTCCTCCACTTCTGTCGTGGGGGCGACGTAAGGATATTTCTTGTCCATTTCCATAATCTTCTTGCGAAGTGAAAATTAACACTTTCCGCCCAAATAGGCAAATTTCGGCATAAAGTTTTTTCTCTTTGACAAGACCTGTCAAAAATGGGGCATACCTTTGTATCGTTGAAACAAAGGAAACAACTAAAAATCAGGTCCTATGAGCAAGAACGAAAACATCCTCAATCTCCGCGCCGCCCTCGCGCAGCAGATCACCGACCGTACGCACAACGAAGAGACCGCCCGCCAGATCGCAGGCAATCTCTCGACAGATTTCATGGAGCTGTTCGGCGAGCTCGAGCTCGTCCTGGCCTAGAAGAGCGGCGAAAGCAGCGCGGCGATGGCCTCCAGGCCGGTCGCGTCACGGCCGTCGAACGTCGCCAGCTCGCGGCTGTCGATGTCCAGCACAGCTACAACGTCTTTGCCCTTGACGACGGGCACGACGATCTCGCTGCGCGATGCGGAACTGCAGGCGATATGGCCCGGGAATTCCTCCACGTCAGGCACGACAACGGTCTTGCCCTGCTGCCAGGCCGTGCCGCAGACGCCCCTGCCATAAGGGATGCGCGTGCAGGCGACAGGCCCCTGGAACGGCCCCAGGACCAGTTCGCGCCCTTGTACGAGATAAAAGCCCGTCCACCAGAAGCCGAAGGCTTCGTGCAGGACGGCGGCCACGTTGGCCAGATTGGCCACGCGGTCCGACTCCCCTTCCAGGAGTCCCTGCACCTGCTTCAGAAGCAGTGCATACATTTCCTTTTTCTTCATCGCACGTCTTTTTTACAACAGCAGAGGAAGATGATGGTAAGCAAGAGACCCATCCCGACGGCCGGCAGGGAGGCTTCTGCGCCGAAAGCGCCGCCCGTGACCCAGTCGGAACCGCTCAGGATCGTAGAGAAGACTTTGTAATCCACCCCGTTGCCGGACACGGCGAAGCCCAGCACCGGGCCCTGGACGAAGTTCCAGGCCCAGTGGATGCCGATGGGCACCCAAAGGTTGCCGGAGCATTTGTAGACGATGCCGAACAGCAAGCCGGCCTCGATGGCGATGGCGACGGCGCTCCAGAGCGTCGCGCCGGGATTCATCAGATGCATGGCGCCGAAGACGAGGGCCGACACGATCAAGGCGACGGCTGTATTCCAGCGATCATCGATCAGGCGGAAGAGCACACCCCGGAAAACGATCTCCTCGAAGACGGCTACCAGGAAGAAATACGCCAGATACTGCAGCATCACCGCCGTGTCGAAATGCGCTTCCGTGATGCGGAAAGCGCCCAGCAGGGCCATGATGCCGACCACGCAGCCAAAGTAGACGACGCCCAGCAGGAAACCGCCGCCCAGGCCGGGCAGGAAGCGTTTCATCGACAGCTCCGCCACGGGGCGGCGCTCCGTCAGGTTGGTCCAGACGGCATATAAGAACAGGCCCAACAGGCCGGCCGCCGTCAGGAACAAAGCCTGCTGCCACCACGTGGAAGTGACCGCGCCACAGGCATACTGCGATCCGACATAAAGTCCGAGAAAGATAGCGACCCCGAGGACCAGGCAGAGGATCCATTTCCAAAGCGGCATCCGGGCCGCAGAAGTGTATTTCCGCATCCGTTTTAAGTTTTAGCTACACAAATATAGCATTTTTTGCTATTAATGCCTATGGCCACCGCTTTTTGGAAACAGCTCAGCGCAAAGAGGCTTTGGCTTGTTCCATCGCCGCAATCACCCGGTCACACCAGGCGTCGAACGCCGGATCCGGCTCCTGCAGCTCGGGATGCGCCAGGATATTCTCGATGGTCCGTCGCACGCCCTGGTCGAAGCGCGTCGTGGCGCAGAAGCCCGGCACGGCGCGCTTGAGTTTGCTGTTGTCGAAGATCACGGTCCACGACTTGTCGCCCAGCAGTTCGCCCTCCAGGTCATAGTCGGGCGCCACGGCGTCCAGGAAGTCGGACGGGACGAAATACATCTTCGGCTCCACGCCGAGCGCGTCGCCGATGGCCTGGTAGATCTGCCGCCAGGTGAGCGTCTCGTCGGAGGTGATCTGGAAGGCGTTGCCGAGGGCGTGCGGATTGCCCATCAGGCCGCAGAAGCCCTTGGCGAAATCGGTATTGTGCGTGAGCGTCCACTGGGACGTCCCGTCGCCGTGCAGGATGACGGGCTTGCCGTCCAGCATGCGCCGGAGCACCTGCCAGGAGCCTTTTTTGCCCTGGATGGCCAGCGGCACGCGCCGGTCGTCGTAGGTGTGGCTCGGACGGATGATCGTGACGGGATAGCCCTCGGTGCGGTATTTCTCCATCAGGAACTCCTCGCACGCGATCTTGTCGCGCGAGTACTGCCAGTGCGGGTTGACGAGCGGCGTGCTCTCCGTGATGAACGGGCTCACGGCCGGCTTCTGGTAGGCGGAGGCGGAGCTGATGTACATATACTGCTTCGTCTTGCCGCGGAACAGGCGCCAGTCGCGCTCGACCTGCGCCGGCACGAAGCCGATGAAGTCGCAGACGCAGTCCCACTCCAGGCCGGCAAGCTTGCGGGCCGTATCGGCCTCGTCGGCGATATCCGCCTGGATGATCCTGACCCCGGCCGGGACGGCCTCGGGACGGGAGCCGCGGTTCAGCAGGGTGAGTTCCCACTCCCCTTCAGCGGCCACGCGGGCCGTGATGGCGGTACTGATGGTGCCGGTGCCGCCGATAAAGAGGGCTTTCTTTTTCATGCGCGGGCAAGTCTGTAGATGGCTTCCATGTCCTCACGGGCTAGCTTCTTGAAGCTGCCCACCGTGTGCGTGCCGTCGTGGCTGCATTTGCGGGCCATCTCGCGGATCTCGTCGTCCGTGATGTCGCGGCCCAGCAGCTCGCGGATGCGCGTCGGCATCCCGATGGCGTGGTAGAAGCGCTCGACGGCCTCGATGCCCTTGAGGGCCGTGCCCTCCGGGTCGTTGTAGTCGTTGGGGACGTCCCAGACGTTGACGGCGAACTGCACGAAACGCTTGATGTCCTCCTTCATCACGTAGCGCGCCCAGCTCGGCCAGACGGCCGCCAGGCCTGCGCCGTGCGTGACGTCGAACATCGCGCTCAGCTCGTGCTCCAGGTCGTGCGTGGCCCAGTCGTCCTGCACGCCGCAGCCGGTCAGGCCGTTGTGCGCCACGCTGCCGCCCCACATGATCTGGGCGCGGTTGCGGTAGTCTTCGGGATCCTTGAGGACCGCGAAGACGCACTCCTTCATCGTGCGCAGCACGGCTTCGGCCAGCGCGTCGGTGAAGGTCATGTCGGTATCGTGCGTGAAATAACGCTCCATCGTGTGCATCATCATGTCCGTGACGCCGGCGGCCGTCTGGTACGGCGGCAGGGTGAAGGTCCGGCGGGGATTCATGATGGCGAACTTGGGACGGGAGATGTCGTTGGAATAGCCGACCTTGATGTCGCCGTCCTCGTTGGTGATGACGCTCGCTTCGCTCATCTCGCTGCCGGCTGCCGGGATGGTCAGCACGCTCGCGACGGGCAGGCAGACCTGCGCCTCGGCCTTGCCGGAATAGAAGTCCCACACTTCGCCGTCGTACGGCACGCCATAGGCGATGGCCTTGGCGGAGTCGATCACGCTGCCGCCGCCCACGGCCAGCAGGAAATCGATGCCTTCCTTGCGGCAGAGGGCGATGCCTTCGTGGACTTTGGAGAGCCGGGGATTGGGGACGACGCCGCCCAGCTGGAAGACCTCCAGACCGCCTTCGCGGAGCAGGTTGCAGATCTTGTCCAGCAGGCCGGACTTGCTGGCGCTCTTGCCACCGAAGTGGACCAGGACCTTGTGACCGCCGTATTTCTTGACGAGTCCGGCGACTTTCTCTTCGGAGTGTTCTCCGAACACGACCTGCGTCGGAGCGTAGTAGTTAAAATCTTTCATGGATCCTCTTGCTAACGGGTTTATGTCTGCAAATTAGCAATCTTTTTTCGTTTTGTAAGCGTTTTTCCTATTTTTGTGTAACATGAAACGCGCCCTTTCTCTCTTCATCCTGCTGATCCCCTGCCTCGCCTGGGGCTATCAGGACCACCGCGGCCGCAACCTGGATTCGCTCGAGCAGG
>LUZH01000045.1:0-4599 GCA_001602885.1 Bacteroidales bacterium Bact_16
TCGGTCTGGTCGGGATTGTTGGAGTAGAGGTAGGGCGACTTGGCCGGCGAGCAGATGATCACCTCGCCGACTTCGCTGCCGTCCATCGCGGCCAGCTCGTCCGGCCGGGCGCGGCGGTCTTCGAAGATCTTGACCACGCGCACGTCGTCGTCCACGCAGGAGGCGCCGGCCGTGCCGGCGTTGACCGGCAGGTCGAACGGGCGCAGGAACGTGTTCCAGAAGGTCTCCGTGGTGCCGTATCCATTATAGATATTGGGCGTGAGCACGCGCTGGTAGCGGATGCACGCCTCGCGCTCGAGCGGGCTGCCCATCGTCACGATGCCGTGCAGGCTGGCGAGGTCCCAGCCCTTGCGCTCCTGCTCGTCCGCCAGGGCCTCGAGCACCGTGGGCACGCCCACGATGAAGGTGATGCCGTAGCGGGACACGTAGCGGAGCGTCGTGGCGGCGTCGAACCTGCGCATCACGACGATGGTCGCGCCGGCGTAGAAAGCAGGGCAGGGGCCCGCGCAGTGCAGGCCGCCGCGGTGGAACCAGGGCGTGGTGTTGACCGTCACGTCCCGGTAGCTCATCGGGAAATGGATCATCACGTCGTGGGCGGAAAGGACTTCGTTGATGGAGGTCATCGGCACGGCCTTGGGGCGGCCGGTGGTGCCGGAGGTATAGAGGCGGGATGTCTCGTCGAAGGTGCTGTAGGGGACTTCGGGCTCGATCGGAGCGGTCTCCTGCGCGGAGGTGTATTCCTCATAGGAGACGGAGTCTTCCGTGGTCGCGCCGTCCACGATCACCAGGCGGGCCGGGCGGTGGGCGGCCATCCCGAGCGCCTGCAGGACGCTTTCGCGGTACTCGGCGGCGTACATCAGCACGGTCGGCTTGGAATCATCCAGGCAGAAGGCCAGCTCGCCGGCGGAAATGCGGAAGTTGACGGGGCAGCAGATGGCGCCGTTCTTCTGCGCGGCTATATAGGAAAAAGCAAATTCGGGGCAGTTGCCCAGCATCAGCATCACAACGTCGCCGTGGCCGGTGCCGTCGGCGCGGAGTGCGCGGGAGAGCTGGTTGCAGGCCCGGTCCAGCTCGCTGTAAGTCCAGCTCCTGTCTGTATCCGGGTCAATCATCGCGGGCTTGTCGGCAAAACGGCGCACGTTGCGCATGTAGCCTTCCAGCCAGGTGTAGTAACGTTCGAAAACGTCTTTGAATGCAGTCATAATCCAGTTTCGATCAGTTTGAACTGACTGCAAAAGTACGCGTCACGCGCAAGGTGGACAAAGAGTTGGGAGTGGCGGCCCGAAAAAGTGACGAAACGCCGATTTGGCGGACAAATCGGCGTTTCGCGGGGATAAATTTTCGCTTTATTGCATTTCCGTCCCAATCTCGTCGGGACGGAAATGTGGCGAAATCTGATTATTCGGGGCGCATGACGACCTCGATGAGGTTGCCCTTGAGGATTTCCTGGGCGATGGCCTGGATCTTCTCGGGCGTGAGGGCTTTGACCGCATCCTCATAGTCCTTGTTGTAGTCGAAGCCCTGGCGGTCGCTCGTGAGGATGACGTTGGCCCAGTAGTTGTTCTTCTGGCGGCTCTCCGGGATGCGCTTCAGCATGTTCTTGACGGTCTTGTCGAACTGGTCGGCGCTGATGCCGTTGTCGGCGATGTCCTTCAGGCCGCTCTTGGCGAGGTCGCGGAGCTTGTCGGCGGATTCGACGTTGGTGTCGAAGTCCACCACCAGGGAGAGGCGCTCGTCAGGACGGAAGGAGGCGTCGCAGCTGACACCGGCGCCATAGGTGCCGCCTTCGTCTTCACGCAGCGTGTCCGTGTAGAGGTTGAACAGGATGTAGCGGAGTGCGCCTATCGCAGCCTCATCCGCGACGGAATAGGCCTTGGCGAGGTTGTAGTGCTGCACGACCTTGACAATCTTGTTCGCGGGCATCGCGACCTGGAAGTCGTAGAGCTTGTCGGCGAAGGAGACACCGTCGCCGCGGTAGGCTGCCACGCTGGCCTTCTTGCCCTTGGGGATGGAACCGAAGTACTTGCAGATCATCGGCATGACGGCATCCGGGTCGAAGTCGCCCACGACCACCAGACGGGCGCCGGCGGCGTCTTTGAAGAGGCTCTTGTAGACACGCTCCAGCGTAGGCAGGTTGGCCTTGGCGGCCGTCTCAAGATCCAGGGCGAAGCGACGGGGGCTGTCGTAGAGCTGATCGTTCACGGCAATCTGGAATTTGTAGTCGGGGGTGTTCACCATGTTCGGCAGGATGGCGTCGACCTGCGCGCGGCCCTGCTGGTACTCGGCTTCGTCGAAACGCGGCTCCATATAATAGAGGTACGCGAGCTGCATGGCATCCTCAAGGTCCTTGACCGTGGTCGAACCGGCGATACCGTGGGTGTATTCGTTGAAGTAGGTGTTCAGCGAGAGCTGCTTGCCGGATTCCATCTTGCGCAGCAGCGTGGCGGGGAATTCGGAGACGCCGGCGAACATCTTGTAGAGCATCCAGCTGTCGGGGTCGACGGAATAGAGATCCTCGTCGGCGATCAGGCTGCGGCCACCGTCCTTGCTGAAATCGAAGATGATGCGGTCTTTCTCGTGGTCCGTAGGAAGGAGCCAGACGCGCACGCCGTTCTTCAGCGTGAAGAATTTGGAGCCGAACATGCCTTCCGTGACCTTGCTGGCCTTGCTGCCCTTGAGCTTGGAAGCGTCGAGGAACGCGGTGGGGATCTCCTCACCGGCGGTCTGCTCGAGCTGGGCGTTCTCCACGGCGTCGATCACGGCCTGGATCTGCTCCTCGGTCGGGTGGACGGCGCCTTCCTTCTCGACGCCCTGATAGATGACCACCATGTTCTCGCGGGTGATCAGCTGCTGGGCGACCTGGTTGACCGTTTCGGTCGTGAGCATCGGCATGATCTGCTGGACGAGTTCATACTCCGCCTGCGGATCCATGAAGGCCTTGTTGTTGAAGAAGTTCTCGATCATCGGGTCGATGAACTCGCTGTTGTTGCGGGTGTCCGCTTTCTTGGCGGCCGTCTCATACTGGGAGAGGATCTCGGTCTTGGCGCGCTCCACTTCACCGTCAGTCAGGCCGAAGCGGCGGAGTTTCTCGGCTTCGAGCAGGGAAGCGGCCAGGCTCGGGAGGGGTGCTTCGTCCTTGCAGACGGCCTGGAGAAGCACTGCTTCCGCGGTCTCGCAGAGTTTGTTGAAGTTGAGTCCGCTCTGGATAAACGGAGCTTCCGGCGAGGCGGCGAGGTCGTTCAGGCGCTCGTTCATCGCGATGCTGACGATACCTTTGAGGATGTCGGTGATCAGGCTGACAGGCGTATTGTTGAGCTGTTCGGGCGTCGCTTCGCTGCGCCAGAACGTGAGGAAGAAGCTGGCCTGGTTCTCCGGGTCGGTGAGCACGCCGATGAGCGGCTTCTCGTTGTTCGGGATGGGAATGACTTCTTTGTTCAGCGGCGCCTCCGGGGCGGGAATGTCCGCGAAGGTGTTCTTGATGCAGTTCTCCACATAGTCCACGTCGATGTCGCCGACCACGATCAGTGCCTGGTTGTCCGGACGGTACCATTTGTGGTAGAAGTTGGTCAGGCTCTGGGGCTGGAAGGTCTTGAGCTGCTCTTCCGTGCCGATGAGGGTGACATCGGCATAATGGGTATTGTTGTAGAGGTATTTGCCGCGCGCGCGGTTCATACGCCAGCCGGCGGTGTTGCGCCAGCGCTTCTCCTCCAGGATGACGCCGCGCTCCTTGTCGATTTCTTCGGGGTCGCAGGTCACGAAGTGGGAGTAGTCGTGCATGATGAGGACGCAGGTGTCCACGACGGTGGGGCGCACGAGCGGAATGTCTTTGAGCAGGTAGATGGTCTCCTCGACACCCGTCCGGGCGTTGACGTTGCCGCCGAAGGAGGCGCCGATGCTCTCCAGCCAGTTCAGCAGGGCCTTGTCGGGGAAGTTCTTGGTGCCGTTGAAGCACATGTGCTCCAGGAAGTGGGCGAGGCCGTCCTGGTCGGGCTCCTCCTGGAGGGCGCCGACGTTGGTGGCGAGGTAGAATTCGGCACGCTGAGCGGGTTTCTCATTGTGACGGATGTAGTAGGTCAGGCCGTTGTCGAGCTTGCCGACGCGGGTGTTCGGGTCGTTGGGAAGCTGCTGTGCGTTTCCCGTGAGGGCGGTGAAGGCGATCGCCGCCGCGAAGAAGATTTTTTTAATCATAGTTATGATTTGTGTGATGTTGTGATCTTTTAATCATAAGACGCGGGAAGAGAAGAAAAACTACAAACTTTTCAGTTTTTTCTTCAACCCTTCCCGCGTCCTTATGATGCAAAGATAATTAGGTTTTATTGAAAAACAATAACTATGTATTGAATTTTGTCAAATAATTATTCTTTACCAGCGAGTCTCTTGTAGGTTCCGAGACGGACCTTCGCAAACTCTTCAGTCTTGGAGAGCAGCTCGGTGGCGCTGTCCGGGAAGAGCTTGTAGAGGGAAGCGAAGCGGACCTCACCTTTGAGGAAGTCCTGGAACTTCGTCCAGTCAGGCTCCTTGGAGTCGAGCGTGAACGGATTCTTGCCCTGCTCCTCGAGCGCCGGGTTGTAGCGGTAGAGGTGCCAGTAGCCGCACTCC
>LUZH01000045.1:4666-4805 GCA_001602885.1 Bacteroidales bacterium Bact_16
GGCCGTCGTAGGCTTCGGCTTCCTTGATGGCGTTCATGTACTGGACCGGGCTGGCGCCCATGGCGACCTGGGCCACATAGACGTAGCCGTAGCTCATCGCCATCATGCCGAGATCCTTCTTGCGGATCTTCTTGCCGGA
>LUZH01000046.1 GCA_001602885.1 Bacteroidales bacterium Bact_16
CCGTCGTCCTGCACCGGGACGGCAGCGCCCGCGTGACCCAGGTCTGGGACGTCGAAGCCGTCGACGGCACGGAGTTCTATCTCCCGTTCGACCACCTCGGGCCGCTGGACATCACGGACCTGCTGGTGAGCGAGCGGGGCGTGCCGTTCGTCCCGGAAGGCGACGCCTGGGACACCGGCCGCACCCGCGAGGCCAAGCGCGGCCGCTGCGGCATCGTGCGCAAGAGCGACGGCGTGGAGCTGTGCTGGGGCATCGGCGAATACGGTGACCACGTCTGGACGGTCAGCTACACCGTCAAGGGGATGGTGATGCAGCTGGACAGCTGCGCCGCCCTGTATTTCAGCTTCGTCAATCCCGGGCTGATGGCTCCGCCGCAGCACGTCAAGGTCGTCCTGACCAATGAGACCGGCGGCCCGGCGTGGACCCCCGACAACGTCAAGGTCTGGGGCTTCGGCAGCGACAGCGAGATCTTCGTGGAGGACGGCGCCATCCGCGCCGAATCCCTGGGCGCGTTCGGCAGCGAGGACCGCGTGACGGCGCTCGTGCGGTTCGACGAGGGCCTTTTCGAGCCGGCGGTGCAATATGACGAGACCTTCGAGAAGCTCCAGAAGAGGGCCTTCCGGGGCAGCGACTACAAAGAGACACTGTCGGTCGGCGAGTGGCTGTGGCTGGCGCTGGCCCTCATCCTCGGCCTGCTGCTCACGCCCATGGGCTGGGCGGTCATCGCCCTCGCGGTCCTGGCCTGGGAGGGCATCAACTATTATCTGCTGGGGAACAAATACAAGAAGCGCGTCTTCGGCCGGAGCCGGATCCAGGGCTGGTACCGCGACATCCCGCTCAAGGGCGATTTGCCGGCGGCCTACTACACCCTGGTCAAGGGGTGCAAGATGAATACGTCCCAATACACCAACAACCTGATCGGCGCCTATTTCCTCCGCTGGGTCCTGTCGGGCCACGTGGGCGTGCTGCCCGATGCGGCCCACCCGGACCGGGTCAACCTTTCTTTCCCGCAGCAGAAGGCTTTCGACGAGGCGCTCGAGAACGACCTCTACCTGATGGTCCGCGAGGCCAGCGGCAGCAACCACATCCTGGAGGCGGGCGAGCTGGACAGCTGGGCCAAGCGTTCGTTCCGCAAGGTCTCCGGGATCCCGGACCGGGCCTGCACGCTCGGGAAGCAGTGGTTCGTCGCCCGCAACTATATGGGCAAGGGCGACGCCCTCACCAAGGACGGCCAGGAGAAGGCCCGGCAGCTGGTCGAGTTCAAGAATTTCCTCGAAGACTTCACGCTGAGCGCGAAGCGCGGGGCCATCGAAGTGACGCTCTGGGAGGACTACCTCGTGTTCGCCGCGCTGTTCGGCATCGCCGACCGGGTGGCGAAGCAGTTCGAGAAGCTCTATCCCTCCGAGTACCAGGCCTTCACCCAGACCGCCCGCCTGGACGCCGGCGTCTCGCTCTACAGCCTGATGCGCCTGACCAACAGCATTTCCGCCTCGGCGATGCGCGCCGCGCTGGCGAAGAAGTCGGCCGAGTCGATCAGCTCCTCTTCCTCCTCTTCCGGCGGCTCCTACCGGAGCAGCGGCGGAGGCGGGCATTTCTCGCGCGGAGGCGGCGGCCATTCGTTCGGCAGCTCCCGGGGCGGCGGCACCCGATAGCATTTTCCTGACAATCCATCCAACCATGAGAAAAACCATAATCACGATGCTTGTGGCGGTCTGCTCCTGCCTGGCGGCAAAGGCGCAGACACCCAATCAGCAGGAATGCAGGCAGCCCGAGCGCCGCAGCCTGATCCTGGAGCCGGAGGAGCTGGGCATCCGCATCAGCCCGACCCTGTCCGGCATCTTCTTCGAGGACATCAACCAGAGCGTGGACGGCGGCATCTGTGCGCAGCTGATCCAGAACAATTCCTTCCAGGCCTACAACGTCCCGGACGGCCCGGCGAACGAATTCTCGCAGAGCGACACCACCTTCTTCGGCTGGACGGTCATCTGCAAGGAAGGCGCCCGGGGCAGCGCCCGCGCCGTGGACGACAAGCCGCTCGTGAAGCAGCTGAAACGCTGGTATGACTACGACCCCAATGACAAATACGACGACGAGCTGCGCTACAGGCAGTACAGCGTCCGCTTCGACATCGAGGATCCGGGCGCGGGCTTCGGCATCGCCGCCAACGGCTACGGCATCGCCGAGTACCGGCGCGGCCCGGACGCCACCTACTCCAACAACACGCAGACGGCCTCCATCCCCGCGAAGGAGGGCGTGAGCTACGACCTGGGCCTGTACCTGCAGGGCAAGAACTACAAGGGCACCATCTCCGTGTATCTGGAGGACGCCGCAGGCACCCCGAACTCCAATGTCATCACCATCTCCAGGCTCGGCAAGAAATGGCGGCAGTACACCGGCACGCTGAAGGCGGAGCGCTCCGCCGACAGCCGCCTGGCCATCGTGGCCGATGAGAAAGGCACCTTCTGGCTGGACTTCGTCACCCTCGTGCCGGAGGCCTCCGAACTCTGGAAGGGCGGCAAATACGGCCCCTTCCGCAAGGACCTGCTGGAGGCGCTGGAAGCCCTCCACCCCACCTTCATGCGCTTCCCGGGCGGCTGCGCCTCGGAGGGCCCGAACTACTTCGGCCAGGTGTTCTGGAAGAACTCCATCGGCCCGCGCGAGGAGCGTATCGGCTTCCGCAACCACTGGGGCTACTGGACCTCGCAGCACATCGGTTTCTATGAGTACCTGCTGATGGCCGAAGGCCTCGGTGCCACGCCGCTGCCGGTGCTCAACAACGGCGTCACCTGCCAGTTCGCCCGCCATTCGTATATCGCACCGCTCGAGACGCAGGCCGACCGCGACCGCTTCTACAGCATCTTCGTCAAGGACGCCCTCGACTTCATCGAGTTCTGCAACGGCGACGCCAGCACCGAATGGGGCGCCCGCCGCGCTGCGCTGGGCCACCCGGCCCCGTTCAACCTGAAGTATCTGGGCATCGGCAACGAGAACCAGGGCCCCGAGTTCTGGGAACGCTTCGACATCATGTACAAGGCGGTGAAGGAGAAATATCCCGGGATCACCATCATCACGACGGCCGGCGCCGCCGACGCGGGCCGCGAGTTCAACAACAACATGGCCATCATCGACGCGAAGTATCCCGACACCATCGTGGACGAGCACTACTACAAGGGCGACGACTGGTTCTACGGCAACCACGACCGCTACAATCCCGGCAAGGAGCGCGGCAATGAGGGCCATACCTACGACCGCAGCAAGCCCACGCGCGTGTTCGTCGGCGAATTCGCCAACAACCGCGCCAACAACGCTTACTCTTCCGCGCTGGCGGAGGCCGCCTACTGGACCGGGCTGGAGCGCAACTCCGACATGGTCGTGATGGCGGCCTACGCCCCGCTCTTCTGCAAGAAGGGCTTCAACAAGTGGGATTCCAATCTCATCTGGTTCGACAACCGCGGCATGTGGCGCTCGACCAATTACTACTATCAGCAGTTCTTCTCCGTGGCGGGCGACCACGCCTTCGCCACGTCGGAAGTGCTGGACGGCGCCACGCCGGACGACAAGGTCTTCACCTCGCCGACCATCGACACGCAGACGGGCGAGATCTTCATCAAGTTCGTCAACGCCGAGGCGGTGGACAAGCTGGTCACGGTCGATGCCGGCAGCGTGACGGCCTACGAGGCCACGCTCGAATTCGTCTCCTCGCACGACACGTCCGTCAAGAACCAGGGGAGCCAGAACTACTATTCCGGCCGCTGCGTCGAGTACACCGAGCCGGTGGTACCGCACACCAAGGCGCTCGGCACCGTCCGGAAGAGCTTCGAATTCACGATGCCGGAGAATTCGATCGGCATCCTGCGGCTGAAACCGGCGAAATAATGTTTATCTTTGCCCCATCATGAAGAAAATTCTCCTTATTATGCTGGCCTTGCTCCCGGCCCTGAACGCCGGAGCCCAGAGCCGCTTCGCGAAATATCTCGACCAGGCGGAGAACGCTCCGTTCGTGGTCGTGGACAAGCAGTCCCTCAAGCTCACCCTCGTGGACCCGCAGGGCGAGCCCATCAAGGAATACGGCATCTCCGTCGCCGTCAACTACGGGCCCAAGAAGGTCCGCGGCGACCACAAGACCCCGGAGGGGACCTTCAAGATCAACCAGCTGCTCAACGCCAAGGGCCTCTCGCACGACTTCAAGGA
>LUZH01000047.1 GCA_001602885.1 Bacteroidales bacterium Bact_16
CAAGCAGCAACAGCGCCGGAAGCGTCAAAAGTAAGTTTCTCATATCATCGTTCGTGTTAATCGTTTCACAACAGCAAGTCGCCCCAGTCGTCATCTTCCGCTTCGCGGTTCAGTGCGTATTTCTTGATCAGGGCGGAGATTTCCGGATCCAGGTTGCCCCGGCTCACGTAGCTCCGCTCCTGCCGGCAGGCATTCAGGTAGTGCTGCACGGCGTTCTGGTCGTCGCCCTTGCGCGCATAGATGAGCGCCAGCAGGTAGTTGACCCGCGGCGTGCGCGGCATCGGGTCCAGGATCTCGAAGGCGGAGGCGTTACGGTCCAGCGCGACGTAGGCCACGGCCGTATTGTATTCGTGGTAAGGGGCCAGGAAGGCCAGCGCCGCCTGATAGTCATGGTCGCGGATGGCCTGCACGCCTTTCATGTAGACGGTGTCCAGTTCCGTCGTGTGGACGGTGTCCTTGACCATCCCCTTGCGGTGCAGGGCGAAAGTGAAGCGCACCGTCCGAAGCCGCGGATAGTGGGTCTCCGCCACGTAGCCGTACCACGGTTCCTCCCGCATCCGCTTTTCGCGCGCGTCCGCATCCCGGATTTCCGAGAGCTCCCGGTAACGCGCCTTCTGGCGCGCGGTCAGGAGGGTGTCCCCGGCGACCAGGGCGTCCAGCGCGGTCCAGTCTTCCCCGCCCGGACGGGCCCGGAAGCGGATTTCCCGCGATGCGCGGGCGCTCCGGTGCACCGATCCCTCGGAGAAATCGTCCGCCACCAGGATGTAGGCCCCGTCCTCGCGGCGCACCGAGTCGCGCACGAAGGCGATATAGCGCTCGAAATACTGCGCCGCGGCCCTGGAGCGGCGCAGCGTCAGCGCGTCGTTGGCCGCGACGGAGCCTTCCGGCGAAGCGGAGGCCGCGATTGTCACGCTGTCCAGCTCGAAGGTCTCGTTCAGGAGCAGGTTCCGCAGGTTTTCCTTGACAAAGGCGATCTCGCGGGCGTTCCCGCCCAGCCGCTCGTCGATATCGGCCCGCCCGGTCCGGAAGTCGATGTTGCAGGACGCGCGCGTCTCCACGTTGCGGGAGACGACTTTCGTCAGGTAGCGCTCCGTGCCGTCCACGAAAGCGGACACCGAGGAGATGTAGAAGGTCAGCGGCTCGCAGCGCGGCATCGTGTACATCTGCCGGTCCTGCTCGTAGACTTCGCCCGACAGGACGACTTCCACCTTGCGCAGGCGCGGCCGGGTGTTGACCGTCTGGACATAGTTGTAGATGAAATCCCCGTTCGCGGCCCGGATCACGGTGTCCAGCCGGATGCCGTCCGTGACGATGGGCGCCTTGACGTAGCGGGCGAACATCTTCTGGCGGTTCGCCTTCCGGCGCTCGTTGCGCCAGCGCAGGAACTTGTTGGTGTAGTGCTCCAGCGCGTCCCGCTCCGTGGTGCCGAAATAGCTCGCGAACCGCTCGTCGCTGACGAAGGTCGAATCGTTGCGCAGGGCATAGACTTTCGGGATGTTGCGCTCCAGGAAGATGAGGAAATTGCGCATGTCGACGAATTTCAGCGTGTCCGTGACGATCCGGCGCAGGAAGCGCTCATACTGTTCGTATCCGCGCAGCTGCACCCGGCGGTATTCCGCCCCGGTGACCACCACGTCGTCCAGCCGAAGGCTGTCCTCCAGGACGAACATGTCGGGATGGAAGCGGAGCTGCCAGCGGGAATCCTGCATCGCCTGCGGCACCACGACCTGGAACTCCAGGTCGATCTTGCCGTGGCGCTCCGCCAGGTTGCGGAACCGGGCGGTCACGTATGCGGCCTCGAGCGTCTCGGTCGCAACCATATCGCCCGATTCCGCATCCCGGACCGCCTGCATCAGGATCAGTTCCCGGCCGTCCAGGTCCGTGACCCGCAGCGTATCGCGCTTCCGGGCGGGCAGGTCCTTGATCTCGGGCAGGAAATCGTTCTCGCGCGGCAGTTGCAGGGACGCGACGATGCGGCGTCCCTGCAGCATCCGGGCCTTGTGCTGCGTCCCGCAGCCCGCCAGCCCGGACGCCACCGCGAGTGCTATCAGAAAAGCTGTTTTCTTGTTCAGATGCATCTGTCCGACAAACGTTTAGAAGATGAATTGCAATGCCACCCGGACCTCGTCCGGCAGAAAGAACGCCTTCGTCCCCTCGTCCGTCCGCTGCCCGCAGTACGGGCAGGCGTAGGTGACGTATTTGGTCATCCCGCCCCAGCCGTACAGGCCGAAATCGACGTTCAGCCAGGAGTTGACGTGGACGGCATACCCGCCGCCGAACGACAGGCCGAAGGCGTCTCCCTCCTCGGTCTGCGGGCCGTCCAGGCCGCCGCGGTTGTACTCCTGATACTGGAGCCTGCCGCCGGCCCACCAGCCGGAATACGTGTACCAGGGCCACCAGCGGGCGCCCAGATAGAAGGTCTTCTGCCGCGACTCGAACTGGTCGTCCCGGCGCGCCCGCCACGTCCAGTTGTTGTAGCGGGCGCCCGCGCCGAGCGTCCAGCTCCGGTGGACGGAGTACTGGACTTCGCCGTTGAGCGTGCCCAGGAAAAGGTCGTCCGCCAGGTTCTGCGACACGGCCAGACGCTGGCCCGAGGCCGCAAGCGGCGCGCCGAAGAGCAGGCACAGCCACAGAAAAAGAGAAGCCCGGAACCGGGCCACAGGAGTGATGCTTGCGCAGACCCCGCCCCGGACTTCTCCACCATCGAACCTACATCTCATAACTCATCGGAGCCGGGTCGTCGATGATCTGCACGTGGCTGGCGACGATATCGGTACCTACCCTGTCTACGCCGTCCACCCCGGTATAGTTCTGGTACCGGATCCGGCCGAAGACGTGCAGTTTCGTCCCCTTGCCGATCCGCTCCAGGCCCTGGATGTTCCGGCCCTCCCACGCGATGATATTGTGCCAGCTCGTGTCGATCACGGCGGCGCCGTCCCGGTCTTTGTAAGCATAATTGGTTGCCAGCCCGATCCGGGCCATCCGGCTTTCGTCGAAGGTCTGGATCCGGACATTGCCGACAATCCCCTTCAGTTCGATTCTGTTCAGTTGTTCCATTGCAGTTTTCCATTTTTAATTTGGTTTCAGGACTTCCGGCCGCGCGGCCCGGTGTCCAGTGCAAAGGAAGGGGATTTCGGGCGACGGCAGAACACCGCATCCCGGCAACAGCGCAGAAAAACACGAATCTTGCCCGTTTGCCACGATTCTTTCCGCGGCGGCAAGATCCGTACGGGAAAATGTAAGCGTTTTCTTTCGCCGAAAGATTTATCTTACACCCGTAAAATAAATCATAATCAATAAGATTCGTACATTTCTCGCGTACGAATCTTACAGGTTCTTGGAGGTTTTGCCGGAAGATGCAATCTTTGGGAAAACGAACCACTATGAGCTACAAGATGATGAGCGGAGGAGAAGGCGTCTGCCTGGAGTGCGGCGCGCCTTTCCGCGGCCGCAGCGACAAGCACTTCTGCAGCCTGAGCTGCAAGAACGCCTACCACAACCGCGCGCAGCAGACCAAGCGCCGCCACCGTTCCGACATCCTGGCGGTGCTCACCTGCAACTACGGCATCCTGGAGGCGCTGCTGAAAGAGGGCCGGGGCTCGGCCCGGCTCGAAGAGCTGGCCGCGCTCGGCTTCGACCCGGCCTATGTCACGGGGCACCGGCGCGGCCGCTTCGGGCACAACGAATATGCCTGCTTCGACATCCTCTTCTGCCGGAGCGACACGCGCGTTTTCAATGTCCGCCGGGATCCCATCCCCATCTCCCGCTGAAAACGAAAAAACCTCTCCGGAGCTTTTCCGGAGAGGTTTTCTTTTACGGCAGCGAAGTTTACTTCACGTCGATCTGGCCCATCTCGAGGCCCCAGCAACCGTCGGTGATGATGGGGACCTTCTTGCCGTTGGCGTCGGCCACATAGACGAAACCGTCCACGAAGGTGTGGGAGTGACCGCCGACCACGAGGTCGATCCAGCGGGTCTGCGGGACCAGGGCCTGGTCCTCGTCATATCCGATGTGGGACAGGAGGATGATCAGGTCGCACTTCTCCGTCTCGTGGAGATAGTCCGCCCAGCGGTTGGTCACCTCGACGTTGTCGAACTGCGTCAGACGCGAGGACACCGACTTGGTGACGTTGGTGGAGAGGTCCGCCTCCAGGCCGATGATGCCGATCTTCATTCCGCCGCGGCGGATGATGGCGTAGGGCTTGACGATCTCGCCCATCTCGAAGCCGGAGAGGTCGAGGTTGGCGCAGACGATCTTAGTCTCGGGCCGGATCGCCTTGAGGCGCTCGGTCAGGGCCTCGATATTGTTGTCGAATTCGTGGTTGCCCAGGGTGATGCAGTCGTAGGCGAGGTCGTTGATGACGCGCGGCTCAAGCACGCCGCCCAGCTCGCTGAAATAGGGCGTGCCCTGGCTGAAATCGCCGGCGTGCAGCAGCAGGACGCGGTCCTCGCCGTGGACGGCACGGACCGAGTCCACGAACGCGGCACGCTCGATGCAGCCGCCGAGGCCGTCGTATTCGCCGCCGCGCACGGGCTCGAAATGGCTGTGCGTGTCGTTGGTATGCAGGATCACCAGCTTGGGTTGCTGGCAGCAGGCGCAGAAGGCCGTGACGGCCGCTGCGAACAGGATCAGCATTCTTCTCATTGCGCTACCTCCTCTTTTTTGACGACCACGCGGCCGTCGGTCTTGTATTCGAGCGGGGTGCCGGAGGCGCCCAGGCTGCGCACGTAAGGCAGCATCACGTCGATGACGGTCTTGTCCGCGGTGATCAGCTCCCTGGCGTTCTTCGCAATGGTCAGGCCGTCACCGCCGTCCAGCAGGAAGTCGATGGTCGCCACGCCGTAAGTCCGGTTCGGGTCGATGGGCTTGCCGCCGACCAGCAGGGTGTCGATCCGGTGTCCGGTCAGGACGAACTTCACGCCGCCCAGCACCTGCGGCTGCGTGGCGGCCATCTGGTCGAAGATGGCCTGCAGGTCGGAGCCCTTCAGGGCCACGTAGGCCAGGTAGTTCTTGAACGGGAACATCGACACGATGTCGTCCAGCAGGATGTCGCCCTGCGGGAAATCGACGCGGATGCCGCCGAAGTTGGCGATGCCCACGTCGACCTTGCGCCGGGTGGCGCCCGCCACCTCGACCATCAGGCGGTCCACCCACCAGTTGGAGAGCTCGCTCTCCGGCGCGTAGGAGACCATGGCGCGGGGCGCGAAGGCGATGACCTCCTTGACGCGTCCCATCTCGGGCTGCACGGCGATCAGGTCGGCCGCCGCCCCATAAGTGGCAGTGCCCAACGGGAATACCTTCCCATTGGGCGCCACATAGACACTGTCGTTGACCGTACCGAGGGCCTCGGCCACGTTGTCGGGCGTAGGGACGCGCACACCGGTGCGATGGCCGTCCATACGGTGCTTCTGCCACGTGAACTCATGCTGGCAGGAGCAGGCCAGCAGCGTGAGGGCCGCCAGCGCGATTACTTTTGCTTTAACCATTTCCAGAGGTCTTTCCAGGTGGATTTCTTGCCGAACATCAGGATGCCGACGCGGTAGATCTTGGCCGACAGCCAGGCGCAGAGCGCGAAGGTGAGGACCAGGAGCACGAGGGAAAGGACAATCTCCCAGGTGGGCACCCCGAAGGGCAGGCGCGAGATCATCACGACCGGCGAGGTGAACGGGACGATGGAGCCCCAGAACGCGATCGAACTGTCAGGCGCGCGGAAGGCATACAGCGCGATGATGTATGCCAGCATCAGAGGAACCGTCAGCGGCAGCTGGAGCTGCTGGGTGTCGCCCTCGCTCTCCACGGCGGAGCCGATGGCCGCGAACAAAGAGGCATACAGCAGGTAGCCGAAAACGAAGTAGATCAGGAACAGGCCGATGATCTGTCCGACCGGGAGGTTCTGCAGGGTGCTGATGACCGTGCCGATGCCGCTGTCGGCCAGCTCGGGCGAAGCGGCGAGGGCGGCTATCTGGTCGGCCTGCTCGCCGCCCATCGAGCTGACGAGCTCGGTGGGGTCGCCGCCCAGCTTGCTCATGAGCGCGCCGCCGCCGACGGTGAAGATGGCGCCGGCGAGCACAATCCACAGGAAGAACTGGGTCAGGGCCACGAGGGCCACGCCGATGATCTTGCCGAACATCAGCTCGGTGGACTTGACGGAGCTGACGAGCACCTCCACCACGCGGCTGGTCTTCTCCTCGATCACGGAGCTCATGACCATGCTGCCGAACATCGTGATGAACATGAACAGGAAGATGCCCATGATCATCGACAGGACGCTGTAGACGCCGGCTTCGGAGATCTTCTCCTTGCCGTCTTCGTCCATCGTGTAGGAACGCAGCTTGACATTGGCCTTGACGTCCTTGAGGATCTGGTCCAGGCCGGCGATGTCGTAGGACGCGATGCGGTAGTCCTCCACGGCCCGGTTGATCCGGGCGGTGACGGCCTCATTGACCTCCATGCCGAAAGGCTTGGACGAGAAGATCTCCGCGCTCACGCTCC
>LUZH01000048.1 GCA_001602885.1 Bacteroidales bacterium Bact_16
TGCTGACGAAGGCCGATATGCACAGGCTCTCGGCCAGGACCACCAGGGCCAGCAGGAAATAGGGGAAAACGACCTTGAGCTGGCGCAGCAGGCCGTATCCAAGGATCTTCTTGGTGTATATCGTGTTGAGGTACAGGGCGATGAAGGAATAGAGCACCTGACCGTAGCACATCACTTTCAGGTTGAAGAGCATCGAGACGAACAGGATGGCGAAGGCGATCGTCTTCTTGATGATCTCGAGCCGCAGGACCAGGTCGGAGCGGCCCTTGACATAGAGCAGGTTGAGGTTGATGGTCGTCATCCCGTTCACCAGCAGGCTGAAGCAGAGGATCTGCATCAGCGGGACGCATTCTATCCACTTGTCCGTCAGGATGAAAGACACCAGCGGACGGGCGCTGCCGCAAAGCCACAGCAGGACCGGGAAGATCAGGAAACAGGCCAGCTGGATGTATTTCTCATAGACGCTCAGCAGGCGCTGGTTGTCGTCCTGGATCTGGCTGAGGACCGGGAAGGCGACGCGGTTGAGCGCGCTCGTGATGGTGTTGTTGGCCACGCCGGGGAACTGCCCCGCCCGGGTGTAAAGTCCGCCGTTCGCCGGACCGAAGCATTTGCCGATGACGGGCGGGTAGGCATTGTCGTAGACGGTGCTGATGACGGACGCGGCCAGCAGCTTGGAGCTGTAGGAGAACAGGCGCTTGAAAGACTCCTTCGAGAAGACCAGCTTTGGCATCCAGTGCACGAAGGCCAGCGTCAGCAGGGTGATGATGGTCGCCGAGGCGACCGACTGGGCGACCAGCGCCCACGCGCCCCAGCCCTTGTATGCGCAGTAGATGCCCGCTCCTCCGGACAGGAGCGACGACGCGATGGAGATGATGGACTTGGTCTTGAAATCGACCCGGATCGAGAGCAGGGTCCCGTGGATCGAGGAGAGCGAGCAGATGATCAGGATCAGCGCCACGACCCGCATCAGGGGCTTCAGCAGCGGCTGTTCGTAGAAATCGGCGATGAGCGGCGCGCTGAAGAACAGGATGAAGTAGAAGACGAAGCTCAGCGTCATGTTGACGATGTACACCGTCGAGAAATCCTTGTCGCTGGGATTCTTGGTCTGGATCAGGGCGTTGGTCAGGCCGCCGTCCACGAAGATCTGCGAGAGGGCGATGAACACGCCCATCATGCCCACCAGGCCGTAGTCCGTCGGGCTCAGCAGGCGCGCCACGATGATGCCGATCAGGAAGTTGACGCCGCGCGTCAGGATCTGCTCGACAAAGCTCCAGGAGGCACCCTTGATGGTTTTCTGCTTGAGCGACTCAGACATGGGCGAAAAGGACGGGGTCGATCTTCCTGTAGAGGCGGGACAGGCCTTCTGCCAGCAGGAAGGTGACCGGGATGACGAAGAGAAGGAACAGCCAGGGCTGTCTCTCCAGCCCCAGCGAGACGGCGACGATCATCGGCAGCCGCTGGATGATGTATACGGTGAAGGCATTCTTGCCGGCCCACTGCAGGACCGGATTGCCGATGCGGATCCAGGAAGAGAGCACGACGACGAGGCAGCAGAACAGGCAGGTGACGCCGCCGTAGATGTCCATCCCGATCAGCTTGTGCGCGAGGGCGAACGCGACGAGCGTCACGGCCGTCGCGATGGCGGGGCCGCCTTTCCGCCGCAGGAAACGGCCCAGGGCCTCCCCGCAGCCGCTGGCGACCATGCCGAGCGGGAATGCCGCCAGGGTGTCCACCCACCAGGATTCCTTCCGGGCGACAAACAGGAGCAACGCCCACAGCGCGGCCGTCGCCAGCACGGTGAAGGCGACGCCGCCTTTGCCGCACTTCCGCTGGAGGGCCATGGCGCCCCAGGCGATCAGATACAGGCACAGGATGTCGAAGATGAACCAGTTGGAGTTGCCGACATCTTCCCAGCCGATCCAGCAGAGCACATAATTGCGTGCCGGGTAATGGACGGGAATGAACGCCTGGGCGATGATGAACAGCGCCACCGCGATGTCGAAATGCACCAGGATCTTCAGGAAGCGCCGGGAGAGGAAAGTCTCCCCGTAGCGCTCTTTCTTCCGGAAGGATTCCCAGATCCCGAAACCGGAATAGAACAGGAACATGGCCACGATCAGCTGTCCGAGATGATCCTGGACCGTCATGTAGACGGTATCCGTCCAGCTGTCCGAGAGCGTGAGGTAGCCCCGTGCATGCGAGAACAGGATCAGGAACGTGAAGATGCCCTTGATCATGGTCGTGCTGTCCGGCGAGAGATAATCCTCGCGGTACCCGGGGAAGCGGATTCCCCAGAGGCAGACCACAAGCAGTATCAGAAGCAGGAAGGTCATTTGTCGAATCCCAGCCCGGCCAGGATTTCCTGATAGATGGCTTCCGCGGCGGAGCGGCGCCCCGGCGCGCGGAGGTATTTGTCCACGAAAGCGGCGCGCTCCGCCTTCATCGGGTCTTTCCCGCCCAGGACCACGTCGTCCAGGAAGGCGGCGATGTCCGCCTCCGACCCGCCGGGATAGTGGGCGCGGATGGCGGCGCAGCCCAGTTCATTTTGTCCGGTGAGGGAGCGGTCCAGGTCGCGCGTCGTGAACAGGACCGGTTTGCCGGTGAAAGGATACTCGACCGAGAACGATCCGCTGTCGTGGATCATCGCGTCGGAGGTCTTGAACAGGTCGAGGTATTCGCCCGTGACGAGCTGCGTGTTGGCGCCTTCCGCCCAGGCCTTGTAGTAGGCGTCCGCCTTTTCCTTGCCCCAGGCCGGATGCGCATAGAGTTCCGACATCAGGCGCGGGTGCGGCTTGAAGACGAACTGGATCCGGTCCCGGTACTGCGCGGCGAGGCGCAGCATGCATTCGCTCAGCCAGGTGAAGGAATCGCGGTGCAGCAGGCCTTCGTCCACAATCGAGAAGTGGGGTGCCCAGATGACGCGTTTCAGCCCTTCGAGCGGCTTCCAGGGGTCTTTCTGCGCCGGAGCGGCGAACAGGTCCATCTGCGGGTCGCCCGTCACGCGGATGTTGCGGCCCCTGTTGTAGAGGATGGACGCGGCCTCGTCCCGGAGGATCGGAGACGGATAGAAGAGCCGCCAGGCGATCTCGTTGAGGCGGGTCCGGTACACCCAGGTCCCGGAAGAAGTACGGATGGAGTAGGGGACGTAGCAGACCAGGCTGTCCGGGAAGGACGTGCAGTCCAGGTCGTTGCCATACAGGTAGTTGTACGGCTGCGGATAGAACAGGATGTCCGGCTGGAACCGCGCTTTGAGGGCCGCGCCCGGCCGCTCCTCGGCGGACAGGTCTTCGACCGGCACGCCTTTGCCGGCAAAATAGGCTTTGAGCTCCTGCACGCAGGCTTCCTGCTGCTCCTTCCCGTAGGAAGGGAAGGGGTAGACCGCGATGCGGACGTCGAAACGCGCGTCCGCGGCGAGCCGCTCGCAGAGCGACTGGCAGCGCCACATCGGCAGGGAGGAGACGAGGAAGACGACCCGGGCCCGGCCGCGCGCGCAGATGGCGCGGACGGCGCGGCGCTGGCGCCTGCGCGCCTGCGGCACGATCTGCCAGCAGTACTGGAAGCGTTCGATCCGGCTGCGGAAGGAATGGCCCTGCGCGTCTCCCATCGGTGGATTATAAACTGCGGATGAATTCCTTGATTTCGCTGGAAGAGATGCCCTCCGTGCGCGGGAGCCGCACCATTTCCTTGCCGTGTGCCAGGCACCAGCGCTCCAGGGCCTGGAATCCCGGGTGCTTCTGGTCTCCGCCGAACACGAAGACGTCGAAATCCACCTCGTCCATGATCTTGTCTACATCCGTGTAGACGACGACGTCGTCGACATATTTGATCGCCTTGACGACGTACATGCGCTCAGCAGTGCCGTTGACCGTCGGGCTGCCGGGTTTGTATTTCTCCACGCTGGCCGAGTCCTGGACGGCGACGACCAGCCGGTCGCCCAGCGCCTTGGCTTTGCGGAAGAGTTCGATGTGGCCGACGTGCAACAGGTCAAATACGCCGACCGTCAGGACCGTTTTCATCGCGGGATGTGATAAACGATGCCAAGAGAGAGCTTCGGCGAGAGGTCGAACGGGAAACCGGACGGATCGAGGCCGTCGTACCAGTCGGTCATGAACTCGAAGCCGGCGTCGATGAACCAGCCGAAGCCGGCCTCGCCGTCAAACTCCAGGATGCCGCCGAGGCGGAAGCCGGGGACGAGATTCGGCGATGCCGCGGTCTGGTAGGAATGCTCGACCGGCGTGAAATTGTTGGTGAGTGCGCCGCCGAGGCCGAGATAGACTTTCGGGCTGAAGGACACGAAGTGTTCCGCCATCGAATTGAAATCCCAGACTACGTCGGCGAAGAGGTGGTAGGCGTTGTAGCGATAAGGGTAGAAACCGTCATACGGCTCGAGGGCGCCGGCCGGGCGGTTGTAGCTGCCGGAGAGGCGCATGCTGAAGGCGCTGGTGATGTGGTACCCGATGGAGAGCTGGCCGGTCAGGGCGGCGCGGCCCCACGCCTGGTTGTTGGCCGCGTAGGTGGCTACGTTCTCGCTGAAGGTCGTCATAACTCCCCCTTGGAGAGCGATGTACACGCGTTTTCCGTACTCGTACGGTGAGAGAGGGGATCTGCGCGGCGTGCCGGCAAGGCACGCGGAAGAAATCAGCAGTGCGGCTGCCAGAAAGACAATTTTGCGATTCATAGTTGGGGAAAAAATTAAGCTTGAGTCAACGGCTTCGCCGTCGGGCCTGCTTCGAAAGAGGCGGTCCAGGTCAGTGGGAAAGGGCTCCTTACCCACTGAACATAACAAAGATAGGAAAATTGGGATAAATAAACAAGCCTTTTGGCCTTTAAATCAGCCTTTGGCGCCATTGGGCTGCCTTGATCCGGCTCCGGTGAGGACGTTTCCGAGGCGCGGGAAGAAGCGCTCGAGCACCCAGTAGAGAGCCAGGCAGAGCGCGATCGTGACGACCGTCCGGACGACCACGTCGGCGCAATAGTAGAACTCGTCCCTGGCGTCGGTGAGATGCAGCATGACGAAGCGTGCGATGTCGTCCAGGATCAGGATGCCGTGCGTCGCGAAGATGAAGAAGGCGCTCCGGGTCAGGAAAGGATGGTCGTGCAGGACGCCCCTGCGCAGGCCGGAGCCGGTCAGGGCGAACGCGGCGACGCAGCCGCAGAGGATGAACAGCTTGAGCAGGTAGTAGTAGGCCGTCGGGTCGTGCCGGTAGGCCCAGGGGAGGCTGCAAAGCAGGATGAGCGACAGGGCGGCCGCCGGCCAGCGGAAGCGGCGGAAGGCCGTGAGCATGTTCCTGCCGCCGAGGCTCAGCCAGGCGCCTGCGGCGTAGTAGAACAGGTTTTCCTGCCAATGGAGGAAGCCGAACAGGAGGACGCCCAGCAGGAGGATGCCTACGCCCTTGAGGTGCTTGCAGATGACGTAGACGAGCGGCGTGGCGAGCGTGTAGAAGATCAGGTTGCGGATGAACCAGAGCGGGTAGTCCAGGGGCATGCCTTTCTCGCAGTCCCAGAAGACCCGCCAGCCGCCGGGGCCCCAGGTGGACGTGATCTCGGACAGGGTGGCTGCATCGCCGTTGCCCACGCGCATGCGGAGCCAGTGGTAGCCGTAGATCAGGACGGCCGCGAGGAGGTTCCAGAGGAAGTAGGGGATGAGCAGCGTGTGGACGCGGCGCTTGAGCTTGGCGGTCCAGACGCCCCAGTCCCAGCGCGCCAGCCCCTTGAAGAAGAGATAGCCGGAGATGAGGAAGAAACAGGGGACGGCGATCCTGCAGAGCCCCTCGCCGAGCAGGATGCACATCGTCGAATAGACGGGCAGGTCGCCTTTGGCGCCGGCGTTGGAGGCGTGGAGCAGGACCACGGCGAACGCCATCAGGAAGCGGAGATAGCTGATGGTCCTCGACTGCAGGGCGTCGGGGTCCTGGCGGATTGCTGCGGAAGTGTTGTCCATCATCGCCTGGTTTCTAATCGATTCCAAATTTACGATTTTTCGTCGGAATTCTCTATCTTTATCCTTCGATATGTCCGATCAAGCGTGGAATACCTTCCTGGAATTGCTGCGCGCAGGCCTGTGGGAGCAGGACCTGCGGCTGGCGGCCGTGCCGGACACGGCCGGCTGGGAGCAGGTCTTCCGGCTGGGCCGCGAGCAGGCGGTGATGGGCGTGGTGCTGCGCGGGATCGCGCATCTGCCGGCGGCCCAGCGTCCGCCGGAGGCCCTGCAGCCCGTCCTGCAGGCCTGGCAGACGGCATTCTCGCGGGCGGCCGCCCGCTATGCCCGCGTGCAGGAGACGCTGCTGGCGCAGCTGGGCGGGGCCGGGCTGCACCCGTTGGTGCAGAAAGGCTGCGAGGCGGCGAAATACTATGTCGATCCGTCTGTCCGCCAGGCGGGCGACATCGACCTTTTCCTGCCTCCTGACGACTTCAAGAAGGCGCTGGAGCTGGCTCCGGACGCCCGGAGAGCGGCGGACGGCTCGGCGGTATTCTTCCGCGACGGCGTCACCGTGGAGCTCCATCCGTCCTACTACGACATCCATCTTTCGCCGGCGCGTCTGCCGGCGCCCGGGACGCCCTGTGGCGAACTGCTGCTGCTCTCGTCCCATATCTTCAAGCATGCCATCGGGCCGGGCGTGGGTTGCAAACAGCTCTGCGACCTGACCCGTGCGCTGACCGCCCTCGAGGGGCGCTACAGCAAGCAGGAGCTGGCCGCGGCGCTCCGCCGCGCCGGCCTGCTGCGCTGGCACACCCTGCTCTGCTCGCTGCTGGTGGCCGATTTCGGGCTCGATCCGGCCTGCTGCCTGCCCGGCTTCCGGGCCGTGGATCCCGCGCAGCTGCGCCGCTTCGTGCGCGCCGGCGGCAATTTCGGCATGGCCGACGCCGCCCGCCGCCGTTCGCGGCAGAAGGACACCTTCGGAAAGAAAGCAGCCACCGCAGGGTCTTTCCTGCGGCGGCTGCCTTTCTCGCTCCGGTATGGCGCCCGCGAGACGGTCGCCACGGTGTGGGAGCTCGCTATGGGCAATCTTCGGAAGCGGTAGTCCTTCCCTTACTGGTTATACCGGACGTTTACTCTGTTCGAATTCGTCTTGGTGACCGTCGGCGAACTGTAGTTGCGATAGTGCATGTTGAACGTTGCGCTGTTGACGGAATTGCTGCAGTTGATGAACGTGAGCGAGGTCTGGCGTTCGCTGAAGTTCTGGTTGCGCGTGCCGATGTTGCCTGTCCTGAACTTGGGCGTGTCCTTGAGGGTGATGGCCTGCAGATAGGAAGAAGGCCTGCTCAGGGTCAGCGTCGCGAAGTTGGGACAGTTGTCCACGGTGATTGACTTGGCCGTGACCATGTTGATGGACGTGAGGCCCTGCATGTTGACGAACTCGAAATTGGTCTGTCCGGCCTGCTCGGCGCCGTTGCCCGTGAAGTTGAACGTGGTCATGGCCGGGCAGTTCTCGAGGTGGACCAGGCTGGCGCCCGAGATGTTGTCGAGGGTGAGCTTGGTCAGGCTCGGGCAGTCGGAGATCCGGATCTCGCCGCCGTGGTGGAACTTGACTTCCTGCAGCTTCTCCATGCCGCTCATGTCCAGTTCGGTCACGTTGTTGAGGTTGAGGAAGTTGATCTTCTCGAGGTTGGCGAAGAGGGCGAAGTCCTCGACGGTGAGCACCGTTCCCGGCGGGAAGTAGCTCTGGGTCATGTCGATTTCCTTGACCGTGGAGGCCAGGTAGCGGACTTCCGCGTCGGTGAGGTCGCGCCAGGTGTACTGGCCGTCGTCGCCGTCGACACGCACCTTGATCTGGCCGTTGACGATCTCGCAGGTGCCGCTGCCGGTGTAGACGTGGGTCACGTCGTCCAGCACGGCCGCCACGGTCAGGTTGTTGAAGTTGATGACCTGCTCCAGGAGCATCTTGGCGACGAGCTGGGTGGAGTTGGGGGTGATCTCGACATCGGAGACGAGGATGTCCTCTTCGTCGATGCTCACCTTGACGTTATACTTCTTGCCGGCCTGGAAGGACGAGATGCCCGCCCGGTTGGCCAGGGTGTTGGCCATGACCGACTTGGTGGTCAGGATGGAAAGCCTGAGGTCGCTGGCGGTAAGGGAGTTCTGCGGCAGGATGAACAGCGCGCAGGACATGCTCTGGCCGTATTCCAGGGACTCGGTGTCGTCGTCGAATTCGGCGCACACGTAGGTGGAGCCGTTGCGGAAGTTCGACGGGTTGTAGGTGAAATTGCCGTTGGTGGCCGTGAGGTCATACGTGCCCGACAGGTAGTACGGGCGCTTCTCGTTCTCGCTGGCGCCGTTGTTGAATTTCTTCGTGTGCTTCAGGCTGACCTTGCGCACGTCGACGGGCTTGCGCGACTGGCAGCGGTTGGTGATCGTGACGTAGAGGGTGGTCACCATCGGGTAGTAGTCCAGCACCACGGAGCCCTTGCCGCTGTTGCTGTAGCCCTTGCTGACAGCGGCCATATAGGCGTACTGCATGTTGGTGGCAAGGTCGCCATACTGCTTCTCGGGCAGGGTGATGGTAAACTTGGTGTTGTTGTTGCCGAAAGTGGCGTTGGAGCTGGTGATGCCGCTGGCCGGATAGAGGCTGTAGAAGTCGTGGGTACGGTTCGACTTCCAGGTCAGCATGCCGTTGTCGGAGGCGACGCGGGCCTTGCTCTTCTGGCCGTTGGCCTCGATCTGGACGATGTAGTAGTCTTTCGACTCGACGGCGGAATTGCTGTTGTTGCTGCCGTGCGTGTGCAGGAAGATCTTGACCTGGTCGCCGTTCACCCAGTTGATGCGCTCCTTGCCGCTGACGACCTGTCCGGAGTACTCGGTCTTGGTCCCGGCGTCCTGGATCTCGTCGGAAGAGGCGCTGAACATGATGGCCTGGCCGGAGCGGTCAGGCGCGAAGAGCTTCTGGCACGAAGAAAGGGCGAGGACCGAAAGCCCCGCGAGAAGGAGATATTTGATCTTCATCTTGCTTATTGCCATTGGTTGGACCATTGGTTCTCGTTGATGGTGCCGCCGACGGTCTGGCCGGTGGTGTTGACTTCCTTGATGTTTTCGTCGACCACGGCGGTGGAAGGACCGAGAATCTCGGCCTCGAACTCGAGCGCGAGGTCTTCAAGGACGGCCGGAGCCGTGTATTTCCGTTTGTCTTCCATGATCATAGCTTTTGGTTTCTCTAAATAAGATGTGTTTGACAGTCAGTTCGTTGCATCGGCTGTACCGCCAATCCGCTCCAGCCAGGCGCGGGGGACGCTGGCGCGGGCGAACCAGCAGCCGAGCAACTCGACGACGACATAAGTCTGACCGCGGAGTTCGAGGACGTGTCCTTCGACACCGCGCAGGACGCCCTTGGTCACGCGCACACGATCGCCCAGGGCGAGGGGGCGATCCATCAAGCCGCCTTCGGTGATGGAGAGGTCGAGCACCCGGCGGAAGTCGTCCATCTGTTTGTCGGGGACGACCAGCAGCGAGCGCGTGGCCGGGTCGATGAGGTACCGGACCGGGACGCCGTGCTCGTTGGCCAGGGCGCAGGCCTGTGTCTTGGTGGCGCGTACGAAGATGAGCCCGGGAATGAGCGGCTTCTCGTAGGAGGCGTGCCCGCGCGTGCGCAGGCGGTGCTCCGTGGGGAGGAAGTGCTCGGCGCCGAGTCTGGCCAGCCATTCACGCACGCCCAGCTCCGCCCCGCAGCGCGTGTGCGCCGCGAACCAGCAGGTCTGATTGTTGCGTTTCAGGTCCATGGATCAGAACTTCTTGCCGCCGACGATGCGGAGGAACGTCAGCCCCAGCACCCGCAGGTCGAACCACACGGAGTGGTTGCGCAGGTAGTAGAGGTCGAGGTCCAGGCGCGTCAGCATCTTCTCGAGCGTGTCGGTATATCCGTTGTAGAGGGTCGCGTAGCTCGTGACCCCGGGGCGGATCTGATAGAGATACCGGTATCTGGGATTCTTCTCCATGATCCGGTCGATGTAGAATTGCCGCTCCGGGCGGTAGCCGATGAAGGACATGTCGCCGCGGAGGACGTTCCAGAGCTGCGGGAGCTCGTCGAGGTGGTGTTGGCGGATGAACTTGCCCACGCGCGTGAGGCGCGGGTCGTTCTCGCCGGAATACAGGCGCGGGACGCCCATCGCTTCCGCATCGCGCCGCATGGAGCGGAACTTGAGGATGCGGAACGGGCGGCCGCCCTTGCCTATCCTTTCCTGGGAGTATATGACAGGAGCGCCGTCCTCGATCAGGACGGCAAGCGCACAAAGGATGATCAGGGGAAGGAAAACGATCAGCAGGACGCCGGACAGGACGACGTCGAAGCTGCGCTTGACGAATCTGCCGAGGGCGTTCATCTTGCCTTTGGGCGGGGCGGAAGGGGAGGACCCGCCGGTTTCGGCATCCGGACTGTCCGTGCTGCCGCTGCCGTCGCCGCCCTTCGGGAAAAGGACGCAGTCGATGCCGCCCAGCTGCCACTGGAGCATTTCCAAGGCGTTGTCGTCCGCGACGTAGTAGATGATGTAGTCGCCCAGGACCCTGCGGTCCATCTCGGGACGGCGGGTGATCAGGCCCAGCAGGTTGTAGCGGCCGGATTTGCGGGCTTCGTCGGCGAAGCGCACGGCGGCTTCGTCGTCGCCGACCACTACGGCGTTGAGCCGGGCGGACAGTTCCTTGATCACTTCGTCCTCCTCGCGGATGCGGGAGACGTATGCCCGCGTGTAGAAAATCAGGGCGAACGAGAACAGGGCGTCGGCCACGACGGCCAGGATGATCAGCGCCGGCTGCGTGAAGCCGCCCTTGTCGAGGAGCATCAGCAGCGCCAGGAAGCATTCTTTGATGACGATGGTGAGGGCGATGCGGTCGCCGGCCCAATAGGAAACGCCGGGATCCATGTTACGGAAACTGCCGGAAAGCAACTGCCCCAGGAGGGTGTACACGAGGGCGCAACCCATATAGATGAGAAAGTGCAGGGCGAAGCCATAGATAGGCTCGGAGAGCCATCTGACGAGCAGGAAAGCGAAGAATGATCCTAGACACGAAAGCAGCGTATCTTGGATAATGGACGCCTTCGAAGACGATATTTTAGTCTTCTTATTCTCCATAATCATTATCCATTAAACCCGGTCGAGACAGTGTCGACAATGCAAATATAGAAAATTATTGCGTTTGTGCAACCTATTTATAAATAAATCGG